>JAGGUR010000064.1 GCA_021158425.1 Candidatus Cloacimonadota bacterium
CACTTTTAGATATCAAACCTTATGTGCCAGAGTTTGATACAAGAGATGCAAAAAAGATAGGCTGGCTTAAAAAAGTTGTCCATAAACTACCAAATTCAAAAGATGATGGAAGATTTATAAAATGAGTAACTTATTTAACTTAATTCTCAAAATACGTTTTTTGCATTCTAAAATTATTGAGGAATAAGTATAGCAAAGAAATTCATATTAGCAAGCATTGGATTGGGGCTTCCAGACACAATTAATTGCACGCTCCCAAATTTTAAATAAATTCGGTAAAAATTGACAATCTAATTAATTATTCAGAAAAACTTTACTAATAAATTTCAAATAGCAAATTATGTAATAAATAAAATATGGAGTTAAAGATTAGAAATTATATGAGAA
Organism: Candidatus Cloacimonadota bacterium; assembly: GCA_021158425.1. GTDB lineage: Bacteria > Cloacimonadota > Cloacimonadia > JGIOTU-2 > JGIOTU-2 > JAGMCF01. The sequence goes on from JAGGUR010000064.1 coordinate 388, forward strand.
TAAAGGTATTTTTATTTTTAATATTTTTTGTTTTTTCTACTGTTTGTTTTTCAGCTAGTGATTATAAATACATTACTGATATTTCTGTATTTGGAAACATTAATGTTAGTAGCAAACTAATTGAGTCTACCTCTGGTCTTGCTCCTGGAGATATTTACTCTCAAGAAAATATATCTAAAGCAATAAAAAGTATTTACAAATTAGGTCTGTTCAAAAAAATTGATATTAATAAAGTTGATTCTGAAAAAGGTGTGGAAATTATTATAAAGGTTGTAGAATATCCAATTATTCAAGAGATACTTATTACTGGTAATAAAAAGATAAAAAACGAAGATATTAAAGCTGCGATAAATGTTGTAAAAGGGGATTACTGGTCAGACGAAAGAAAATTTGAAACACGAAATCACATTCTCTCGCTGTATTATGATAAAGGTTATAGACTTGCATCTGTAAATTTTGATGAAAATGAACTACAATCAAATAAGATTGGATTAACAATTCTAATTAATGAAGGCCAAAAAGTTACAGTAAAAGAAATAAGGTTTATTGGAAACAATCAAGTAAGTGACAAGAAGCTTAGAAAGATTATCAAAACAAAGAGAAATAGTTTATTCCGGTCAGGTGAATTTAAACTGGAGAAGTTTGAGCAAGACATTACAAGAATTGAAGATTATTATCACTCAAAGGGATTCATTGATGCAGCAGTTAAAAATTGGGATTCTGAGTATGATGATAAAGGAAATCTTATTCTTAAAATAGAAATTTATGAAGGAAACCAATACAAAATTGGTTCTGTTACAGTTGAAGGAAATTCCAGATTTAGCGACCAGGATATTCTAAATCAATTTAAGTTCAAGTTAGGTGAGATTTTTGATCAAGAAGAATTTAATAACAAACTGAATATAGTGCACTCTTTATATTATGAAGAAGGATATATTTATTCTACTATTAGTCAAGATATAAAAAAAGAAAATGATTATCTTAATATAATTCTTAATATTTCTGAAAATACTCGTGCAAGGGTTCGCAAGATACATATTAGGGGAAATACAAAAACGAAAGAGAAGATTATCCGAAGGCAACTCGCAATTGTTCCTGGTGATTATTTTCGCCAGTCATTATTAATGCGGAGTCAAAGGAATATTTATAATCTTGGTTTCTTTGAACCAAACATTGGATTAGATTATCAGCCAATTAATGATAATGGTGATATTGATTTGATTTTCATTGTTAAAGATAAGCAATCTGGTACAGCAAATGCTGGAGTTAGTTTTGACCAAAGGGATAAATTAGTTGGTTTTATCTCTCTTGCACATAACAATATATTAGGAAATGCATGGCGTCTTACCTTACAATGGGAATTCAGTGGAATAAAGCAAAACTATAATATAAGTTTTACTAACCCATATTTATTTGATACAAATACACTTATTGGTTTTGATATATATCATACAAAGCGCGATTGGAATGACTGGAATTATAGAATTTATAGAACAGGAGGTGGCATTCGTATTGGCACTATGATTCCCTGGATTGATTATTCAAAGATTACCTGTGGTTACTCACTCACACAGAAAAAATATGAAATTCTCAATTCAGGAGATGAGGTCTCAGGCGACCTTCAAGAGTTGGTTGATAAGGGCCTTCAATTAACAAATAATATTTTTGTTACTTTAGAAAGAGATGGAAGAGATAATATTCTTCGTCCAAGTGAAGGCTCACTTATAAAATTATATACTGAATTGGCAGGAGGCCCAATAGGTGGTAATGAAAATTACTATAAAGAAATCGTTCAAACTAATTGGTATTTAAAACTTTTCTGGAAAGTTGCATTAGGAATGAAGTGGAGAATAGGTTATGTTAAAGAGTTTGGAAAGTCAGATAATGTGCCTCCTGACGAAAGATTTTATCCTGGCGGAACTGGTCCTGATGGTATAAGAGGTTATACAGATAGAAGTGTCGTCCCTTCATTAGATGGTGGCAGAGCAGAATTAATTTGCTCATCTGAGATTACCTTTCCAATCTCTGGAGACCAGATAGTTGGAGTGCTTTTCCTTGATGCAGGTAACTCATATAATTATCTTTCAGAAATGAAGGTACAGAAACTAAAAAAAGGTGCAGGCATCGGTATAAGAATAATGTCACCTATGGGCTTAATCGGATTTGATTATGCCTACGGATTTGATAAAGAAGCTAAGAATAAATGGCAAACCCATTTTCAATTTGGAACAACTTTTTAAAAGGTTTTTAATCTTGCAAAAGAATAAAATATTAAGTAAAATTTATTAGACTACATCAGATAAAAAAGGAGTTTAAGATGAAAAAGATGATTCTTTACTTTATGATTTCCTTGCTTGTGGTACCAGTATTAAACGCAGGTGATTTTAAAATAGCATTTGTAGATGTTGACCGTATCTATAATGAATTGACGGAAGTGGCTGAAGCAGAACAACAGTTTCAACAGAAAGTAGACGAATGGGATAGGGAATTAGCTGAAAAAGAGGACGAGATAACACATTTGGAGGAAGAATACGCTAACCTTCCGCCAATCGTTACTGATAAGGTAAAAAAAGAAAAACAAGATCTTATTCAGCAAAAAAAGAGAGAATTGTATGAACTTCATAATGAACTTATTAATCGGGCTGATGAAAAACAACTTGAATTAATGAGGCCCATAAGTAAAAAAGTCCGTGAGACTATTAATACTATTGCTGAAGAAAAGGGCTTTGATATGGTTTTGAATTCAGCCCAAGGAACTGTTGTTATTTATGCAAAAAATGAAGAAATGGATATAACAGATTTAGTTTTACAAAAATTAAAAGAATCCATTGAATAATGAAAGTTTTCAAGAATTCTATTACTCTTGCACAGGCTGAGCGAATTGCTCAAGGTGAACTTATATTAGTTAAGGACTCAGTTCTCAATTCTGTTGCAAGCTTAAAAGATGCAAATGCTTCTTCAGTAGCATTTTTTCAAGACAAAAAATATTTGAGTTCTTTCATAAAATCAGAAGCAGGTCTTATAATCATACCTAAAGATGAAGACCTCTCTAAAATTCCAAGCAGAAATTATATCCTGTGTGAAAAGCCATATCTTTCCTTTTTAAGGATAGTGAAATTTTTTTTAGAACAAGAGACTAAAAAAATATCAGGCGCGGATGTCCATCCAAGTGCTGTTATTGATTCTTCTGTTGTTCTACCAGAAAATATCAAAATATCTTCTAATGTCGTTATAGAGCAAAGAGTAAAGTTAGAGGACAGGATAGAGATTGAAGCCAATACTGTTGTAAAACACGATTCACAGATTGGAGAAGGTTCTCATCTTTTCCCTAATGTTGTCATTTATGCAGAAACAGTGATTGGAAAAAATGTAAGAATCCACGCTGGTAGTATAATTGGCTCAGATGGTTTTGGTTATTTGTGGGATGGAGCAAAACATCAGAAGATACCACAAATCGGTAGAGTAATAATTGAAGATGATGTAGAAATCGGTGCTAATGTTACTATTGATAGAGGAACATTGAGTGATACAATTATAAAAAAAGGAACTAAAATTGATAATTTAGTTCAAATTGCCCATAATGATATAATTGATAAAAATGTTATTCTTTGTGCTCAAGTGGGTGTAGCAGGAAGTTCAGAGATAGGCGAAAACTCCATCTTAGCAGGACAGGTCGGCGTTGCAGACCATATAAAGATTGGAAAGAGAGTTAAAGTTGCAGCTCAATCCGGCGTAACAAAAAACACTGAAGATGATAAGATTGTTTTTGGTTATCCGGCTGTTGATGTGAAATTACAAAGGAAAATTATTTTGGCAACGCGTGAATTACCAAAAATCAGAGAATATTTTCATAAATTGATGAAAGAGGATAAGAATGTTTGAAAGCATAGAAAATCAACAAACTATTAAAAGTCCTACAAGCTATACAGGTATTGGATTGCATACAGGGAAAATAAGCACAGTAACTTTCAAACCAGCACCTGCAAATACAGGCATTATTTTTCGTAGGGTGGATTTGCCGGATAAACCAGAAATTCCTGCTGACCTCAAACATGTAACCTGTCTCGAAAGAGGTACAAATATTGGTATAAAAGAGGTTAAGGTTGCTACAATTGAGCATGTTTTAGCTGCAATAAGAGGTTTAGAAATAGATAACATTATCGTTGAAGTTGATGGTGAAGAGCTTCCAGTTGCAGATGGCAGCGCCATTGAATTTGTCAAGGCACTTCGCAAGAGTAAGATAGTTGAGCAAGATGCTGAACGAAAATACCTTGCAATTACAAAGCCAATGTCTTTCTCAGTCCCTGAACGTAATGTTGATGTTGTTGTTGTCCCATCAGAATCTTTAAAAATCACTTTCTTTATTGATTTTGACCATCCTAATCTTAAACCTCAATACACTTCTATGGTTTCATTAAGGAATGAATTTGAGGAAGGATTTGCATCAGCCAGGACATTCTGCTTTGTAAAGGATATAAAATCGCTCAAAGCAGCAGGATTAATAAAAGGTGGCAGTTTAGATAATGCTATTGTAATTGGAGAAGATGATATGTCTGACCCTGAATTTCAAGAATTAAAAAAACTTTTTGGTTTTAAAGGTGAATTAAAATTGAATGAAGATAAGATACTTAATCCCGAGCCATTGCGTTATTATAATGAGTTTGTCAGACATAAAGTCGTAGATTTAATAGGAGATCTCGCATTGCTTGGCATCCCGCTAAAAGGGCATATTCTTGCTGCTCGCTCTGGACATAAAACTAATATTGAATTAATAAAGAAGATTCGTAAATTATATGAAAGTGAAATTCTTAAAGCTAAATATCAGAAGAAACCTGTAAAAGGTGTAGTTTTTGACAATGAAGCAATTAAACGTATCTTACCTCATCGCTATCCATTCCTATTAGTTGATAAAATAACAAGGTTTGTAGCAGGAGAAAATATAGTTGGGATAAAAAATGTCTCAACCAATGAACCCTTTTTTCAAGGACATTTCCCAGGACACCCAGTTATGCCCGGGGTGTTGATTATAGAAGCTATGGCTCAAACTGGTGGTATATTAATTCTTAATGAATGTGAGAATCCGCAAGACTATGTTGCTTACTTTGTTTCAATAGATAAAGTTAAATTCCGAAAGCCTGTTGTTCCTGGTGATAGGTTGGAGTTCAAAATGAGATTAGTAAAATCTAAAGCAGGTATGACAATTATGGAAGGCAAGGCTTATGTTGATAATGAGCTTGTTTGTGAAGGTATTTTTAAAGCAAAGATAGTAAAGAAATGACAATCAAAATTCATCCCACAGCAATTGTTGATAAAAATGCAAAAATAGAAGATGATGTAGTTATAGGCCCTTTTACAATTATTGGTCCTGAAGTCAAAATCAGAAAAGGCGTTCAGATAGCCTCTAATGTTGTTGTTGATGGTAGAACCGATATAGGTAACAATTGTCGTATCTTTCATTCCGCTGTGATTGGCACAATACCGCAAGACCTGAAATATAAGGGCGAAAACACAAAAACGATTATTGGAGATGGAACTATAGTTAGAGAATTTGTAACTATAAATCGTTCTACCAGTATAGACAATCCAACAAAAATTGGTGAGAACTGTTTACTAATGACATATGTTCATGTAGCTCATAATTGTCAAATAGGAAATTATGTCATTTTGGCAAATTCTGTTAACCTCGCAGGGCATGTTCTGATTGAGGATAGAGCATCAATTGGTGGAATGACTCCAGTTCATCAATTTGTTAGAATCGGATGCTATTCTTTCATAGGTGGGTTTTCAAGAATCGCTCAAGATGTTGCCCCATACACCAAAGGCACTGGAATTCCGTATAAATCGGTCGGATTAAATTCAGTTGGATTAATGAGAAATAATTTTCCTGTGAAGACGAGAATTCTCTTAAAAAAGGCATATAGAATATTTTATAATTCCCACCTAAATACCACCCAGGCAGTCAATAAGATTAAAGATGAGGTAGAGATAATTGATGAGGTTGCACATTTTTTAGAGTTTGTACATAACTCTAAAAGAGGCATTGCTAAATAATAAAAATGTTAAAATATAATAAAAAATTTGACAAGTATAAAACTAAAGCTAATATGTGTAACACTGAAGTTTCATAAAAAGATCTTGGAGGATTATATGACAAAGCAAGACTTGATTGAGAAGGTTGCAATGGAAATTGGTGTTTCCAAAAAGAAGGCAGGTGATGCTATCAATACAATACTTGATAGTATTAAGCTAAGTCTGGAAAAAGGCGAGAAGGTGACACTCGTTGGTTTTGGTACTTTTAGCATAGTAAAAAGAGCTGCACGTACTGGTGTAAATCCTGCAACAGGTGCCAAAATTAACATTCCAGCTACTAAGGTAGCCAAATTCAAACCCGGGAAAAAACTGAAGGAAGCTGTAAAGTAGTATTACTCTATTAAAAAGGCGAGGGGATATCTCCTTGCCTTTTTAATACAAACAAATTAGGATTCAAAATGAAATTTTCAATTGAAAAAGATCAAATCTTAAATAAAATACAATTTATAAACAGTATCGTTCCAATTCGGAATCCTTTACCAATCCTTACAAACATATTGCTTGAAGCTGATGAAGAAAAAAATATCATTAGATTATCCTCTACAGATTTGGAAGTTACTGCTGTTTCAGAAATAGAATGTCAGGTAAAGGAAGGTGGGAAGACTGCAATCCCTGCCAAAAATATTACAGAGATAATCAGATATATGCCTGAAGACGAAATTCGTTTTTCTGTAAAAGAAAATAAATGTAGGATTAAATGTCTTAATACTGATTTCAGTTTGATTTGTGCAAATCCAGAAGACTTTCCAGAAATCCCAGAAAGAAACTGGGAAAGTAGTTTTACAATCAATGCTAAATTGTTTTCTAAGATAGTTGAAAAAACATCTTTTGCGGTTTCTGACCAATTTGGACGCCCAGCATTCTCTGGAATTCTTTGGGAATTAGATGAGCATTTACAGAAAATGGTTGCTACTGATGGAAAAAGATTGGGAAAATATGAAATCCAACTTCCACTAAATATTGAGAAGAGAAGCATAATTATGCCAATCAAGGGACTAAATCTTGTCCGAAGAATAATTACCGATGAGATTCCAGATTTGAGAATACTTGCCGAAGAAAGTGCTATTAGCTTTGATTATAACTCATATAAAATTTATTCCCGTTTAATTGAAGCTAATTATCCTGACTATGAAGCTGTTATTCCATATGACAATTCCAAAATTGTTGAAATAGATTTAGAGTCATTAAAAAATGCTGTCCATCGGGTTTCTCTGCTTGCGTCTGAAGACACCTTTACTGTAATGCTGAATTTTTCAAAGAATCAATTAAAGATTTCCTCTGAAGATGTTGAGAAAGGTTCGGCAGATGAAATTTTGGAAATCGGTGCTGAATCAACTAAAATTGAAAATTTTCAGATTGGTTTTAACTATAAGTATTTGTTGGAAATATTAAATCTTATTGATAGCGAAAAGGTTCAAATTAAATTTGAGAATAGTTTAGACCCTGTATTATTTTACAATACAGAGTATCCTGAAAACGAAGAGAATATTTTTCTACTAATGCCCTTAAGATTGTCCGAGAACATATAATTTCTTGTATAAAAAGTTAATAATAAGCACCAGTTCTCTAATTGGTGCTTTTTTATTTGGGGCAATTTACTGCTCGTCTACCAGCCATACGCCTGGTTTTAATTTCATATTTTCTGAAGATATCAAACTTTTGAGCATATAGTTTATATGGAACCTTGATTCTGAATCTTGAAAAATTGTTGTTGTATTTTTTGCTTAAAATTTCTGCGTTGTTGTATAAGAATGAAACTAATTTTTGATTATTGTTTGGAATTTTCAGATTAACTCTTCGCTTCTTTTTAGATAAAATTTTTTCAATATATTTTTCAATCTCTTCAAAATATTCTCCTGATTTGGCTGATACGAATACAGAGTTTGGAAAATCCATCTTTAATTTTTTCTTCATAAAAAGGAACTGATACCTTGGCAGCAAATCAATTTTATTAAAAACAAGCAACATCTCGTTATCTTCCGCCCCGATTTCCTTCAAAGTAGAAAAAACGGTTTCTATATATTCATACAATTTCGGATGAGAAATGTCAATTATATGAAGAAGTAAATCAGCGTTTATTACTTCTTGCAAAGTAGCATGAAAAGAAGAAATTAGGTATGGAGGAAGTTTACGAATAAAACCAATTGTATCTGAAATAATAATTTTATCTTTTGAAGATAATGTTTTACCTTTTGTCGTTGTATCTAAAGTGGCGAATAACTTATTAGCAGTATAAATGTTGGATGATGTTAACTTATTCAATATAGTAGTTTTGCCAGCATTAGTATAACCAACGATTCCAACAGAAAAAAGATTGCTCCGTTTTTTCCGTTTAATCTCAGTGGTTTTTTCAACAGCTTTTAGCTTTGACTTAAGGAAAGAAATCCTATCATTAATTCGTCTTCGGTCAACCTCTAATTGTTTTTCGCCTGGACCGCGAAAGCCAATTCCACCTTCTATTCTGGAGAGATGAGTCCATTTCCCTTTAAGTCTGGAGAGATTATACTCAAGTTGTGCTAACTCCACTTGTAATTTGCTTTGACGAGTTTTTGCATGTTGAGCAAATATATCTAAGATTAATTGTGTGCGGTCAATTATTTTTAGATTTGTAATTTTTGATAGATTTCTATCCTGAGACGGTGACAGATTATCATCAAAAATTATGACATTTGCTTGCTTATTTTTTGCAAGTTGAGCTACACTTTTTGCTTTCCCAGAACCAATATAATACGCAGAGTTAGGATGAGGTCTTGATTGTTTTTCAACCCCCACCACTTCTACATCTGATGTTTCAGTAAGTAATGATAGTTCCTTAAGAGATTCTTCAACATCATAACTTGTTTTATCTTCGGTTTGTAAAGCAATTAAAATTGCCTGCTCTTTTTTATTTTCTGTTTTGAAAATTGCTACCCCTAAATATAATTCATCTTAATAATATAATTTTTTTGCAAGCTTGTATTTTTTTGTCAATAAGTAAATTTGAAAAATAAATTCCAGTTGGAACTGGTTTACCATTCTCATCCCTTCCATCCCAAATGGCTTCGCCAAATTCGCAACCCGAAATCCTAATTCCTAATTCCTTTACAAATTGACCTTTTATGTTATATATTTTCATTTGTGTTAATTCGTGTAAGTTCGTGACTGAATCCTTGGTTAAATTAAAAGAAATCATTGTTTCAGATCTGAACGGATTGGGATAATTTGATAGTTGATAAGTATTATTTATATTAGAATTTTTATCATCAACACTAAGATAAATATCATTTACTGTATATACTTCATATTCATTTCCAGTATATACGAAAAATAATAGTTCATTGTCAGAAGTTCTTTTAATAGTAAACGGATTAATTGAAGAAGAGTCGTTGTGAACAATGTTCCCAGTTATTCTATCGCGGATTTCCAATTGGTTTTCTCTAAAGTACATCACAAAATAATTGCCTAAATTTGTTAATACACAGGTTGATGAAATAATATTATTTGATCCAATTTGAGTATCATGTTTTGTCCAGCAAGTTGCAGAAAAATCAGAACAGAAGCATTTAAAATTATTTCGTATTCCATAGTCAGAATCATTTTGCCTAAAATAAATAATCATACCATAATCTGAATAAAAATTGTCATTATTGGTCAATATACGAAAATTGCTTGGATAGTCATAATAAACTGTAGGTTCTTGGCATACACAACTACCACTTGTATAGTAAACTTGAATAACTGAACTTGCGTATTCATGAGTAAGTAATTTAATTGAGTAACTTCTGAATTCCTCTGGCCATGCTCCTACACACCAAATACTATATTTATTTAAAGAAATAAGTGAATCAAATGAATCATATTTTCTAAGATCTGCACCACATCCTTCAATCGATTCTATGAAAGATAAACTATAATTATTAAATAGAAATTTATAGATATTTGATACTTCAGTTTCGACAGAACCTCCATAAAAAACGCTAGTTCCAACATATATTATAAGAGACTCATTGAAAAGCAATGGTTTTATAAAATAAACCTTTTCAAACCAAGCCAATCCTGAAATTGTAATTATACATGAATCAATTAGAGCAGAACTTTCAAAATTATAAATTTTTAACAGCAAATTCACACTGTAATCAGAATTTAATGTGGTAATTAGATAATTATTAGAAGTAGCATATTTATACAAATAGGCTTTTCTAAGATATTCATTATTCTGATATTCCTGAGAATATGTTTCTAAAGTATCTCCTGTTAAAGAATAACATACAATTCTCCATTCATCATTTTCTTCGTTTGAAAACCCAGCAATAATTTCATCGTTCCCATCATCATTATAATCTAATAACTGCAAACTTACTAATTCATCTTCCGGGTCAATTTTTGAGAATGTAAAATCCAGATCAAAATTAACCTGTGAAAAGGAAATTGTAGATAAGGAAAAGAGAAAAAGTAAAATAGAAATGAATTTTTTCAACATATTAGTCTTCCTTTCATATGTTCTATCTAATTAACAGACATTTTTTTGTTCCAGCTTCCATACCATTGATTTCTAATTTTAACAGATAAATTCCACCTGGAACTGGTTTACCATTCTCATCTTTTCCATCCCATGATATGGAGTAAAGCGACTCCGTCGCTTTTGCAGAGAGAGACTCTCCGCACTCCAAACATCTTACGAACTGCCCCTTAAGATTATAAATTTTTATCTGTGCTTGCCGGGGCGTAGCGTAGCGAAGACTGGTGGCTGAAAAGGAAATCGTGGTCGAGCCAGTAAAAGGATTAGGGAAGTTTATCAATTGATATCCATATTTTTCAGCAATTTCCGGCAAGTTGTCAATACTTGTTAAATCAATATCAAGAACAGTAGCTAATTCAATCGGGTCAATCTCATTCTGGTTATAACTACCTGAGTAAGCAAAACGACCATGAGACATATAGTGCAATCCGATGATTGGAAAATCTATAAAGGTGTCCTGGATAGGATTTTTAATTTTAACATAACCCATGTTGACAGTTTTACCACAAATATTACAAGTTTCAAATCCATAGGCAGGGATATATTGTATATAAATGTAATCAGTTGGTTGTCCTCCTCCAATATAGACCGGCAAGTCACTAATATGCTCAATTATTGCTTCGATAATTTCCTGTCCATCATCTATACCTAAATTATGAGTGTAGGGATTTTCAGGCTCAGTCTCAAAATATAATTCAGAAGGATTATTCAATCCATCATTGTCATTATCATTTGCGGTTTCTACTATGAGATGTTGTATATCAAAAGGTGCTAAAACTTCTTTCAGAAGTTCAATATCAACTCTTGATGTATCTCCTTCAATTATATATGAAAAACTGCCATGCTCCATAAAATGGAGTGCCATATAAGGAATATCTATTTCAAGATTGCGGAGAGGATTATATATCACAACAAATCCCATATTTGCTGTTTCGCCACAGATTGGACAGTTGTAAAATCCATTAGCAAAAACATCCACAGCATAGCATATAGTATCAGATATTTCTCTTGGTAAAGAATCAATTATGGCTTTGTATGATTTTGCAATTGAGTCCGCAGCACTGAAACCAAAATCAAAATAATGAGTACCCAAAAGTATTTCCTCTCTATAACTCAGATAGTCATTATCTGGGTCATCACTAATTGGTAACCAGTGGTCATCAGCAAGAAGAGATGCTCCTGAAGCTAATAAAAAAGCAGCAGCTACTGGTAATGCTTTTCTGCCAAGATTTGCAATATGATGTGGCAAAAGTTTTACCACTGGTTCTGAAAATATTTGTTCGCACTCATTATAAATTTTCTGATAGTAGGGAATAAGCGAAGGAGTAATTCTGCAATCTGGACATATCCAGTGGAAGAGTATCTCCTGTTCTTTGCCAATATAGGGATTTTTTGTGTATCCATTCTCTATAAAATTTTTTACACAACAAGAAGGATAGCCAAAAAGGAATCCTTCCTTTTCTCTATCACATTTTTGTGTGGTTACTGGTTTATTCTCAAAATTTTTAAGATAGATGTCCAGATATCTTGATTTCTTGCTAAAGACAGTTTCATATATGTATTTTCCATTGAGAAGTTTTCTTTTTACATTTTCTATTTTTAAACCGTATTTTTTCAAAATTTTGGCTTGTCCAGATTTTATTGGTATCCCTTTTTCCCAGCGGCTTAATGGCTTTATTTGCTGTTTTGTCAGCATTGCCAAGTAAGCCAACTGAAAATCTAATTTTGTCAGCGAATTTTTCATCTTTGCCTCCTAAAAAATAAAAAATATTTTATGATAAAATTGTCAAGAAAATTTATAAAAAAACTAAAAATTTGACTTAAAAGTGTGAATTTAAATTTAGTGTTATAAGTTTTTCACAGAGGAAGTATAAATATGGATGTAAAAAAAGATATTATAGAAACCCTAAAAAAAGAAGCACAAGCAATATTAGAAGTTTCAGAAAAGGTAGATGATAATGTCAATAAAGCTATTGAGCTGATTATGAATTGTAAAGGAAAAATAGTTATAACTGGTATAGGTAAGACAGGAATAATCGGTCGTAAAATTTCTGCAACTCTGGCAAGCACCGGAACTCCATCAATATATCTTCATCCTGCAGAAGGAATACATGGTGACCTTGGAATGGTAGATTGCAAAGATGTTGTTGTTATGATTTCTAATAGTGGAGAAACTCAAGAACTAATTGATATTATTCCGTTCTTCAAAAAGCATAAAAACAGCATTATCTGTTTGACAAGCAATTGTAAATCTACATTAGCAAAATTGAGTGATGTAATCATTGATATTGGAGTGACAAAGGATTTTGAACCATTAGGATTAGTGCCAATGGCAAGCACTACAACCGCTCTTTCTATGGGCAATGCTCTTGCTACAATTGTTCTTAGACTGAAGAATTTTCAGAAAGATGATTTTGCTCTTCTTCATCCAGGTGGTATAATCGGCAAGAGATTGCTCCTGAAAGTTAATGATATTATGCACGCAAAAGAGGAAAATCCTGTAATTGACTCTCATCAAAAACTTAAAGATGCAATTCTTGTTATGACTTCAAAAGGGCTTGGATGCGTGAGTATTATTGATGACTCCGGGAAATTGGTTGGTATAATAACAGATGGCGATTTGCGTAGAATCTTGCAGAGATATGATAATCCATTAGAGTTAGAAGTTAATCTGCTGATGACAAAAAATCCAAAATCTGTTACACAAAATAGTCTGTGCATAAATGCTCTCAATTTAATGGAAGAATATGCAATTACTATGATACCTGTTGTTGATAATGATAATAAACCCATTGCAATGATTCATATGCACGACTTGATAAAAGCTGGTTTAGTTTAATGTGAAATAATATGTAGGAGAAGAGATGTCTTTTAATTTTAAAGGAAAAAGCTTACTAACTTTAAAAACACTATCTAAAGAGGAGATAGCATATTTGATTCTAAATGCTATTGAGTTAAAGAAGGCAAAAAAATCACACAATTTACAAAAGAAGCTTGAAGGAAAAAATATCGCTTTGCTGTTTGAGAAAACATCTACACGAACGCGCTGTGCCTTTGTAACTGCCGCTTATAACGAAGGTGCTCATGCAGAATTCCTCGGAAAAAACGATATTCAATTTGGGAAGAAAGAATCTGTGAAGGACACTGCAAGAGTTCTTGGAAGAATGTTTGATGGTATTGGTTTTCGCGGATTTGAACAAAAAACAGTGGAATCGCTTGCGAAATATTCTGGAGTACCTGTTTGGAATGGACTTACTGACCTTTATCATCCAACACAGATTTTAGCAGATTTTATGACTGTGCAGGAACAATTTGGTTTTTTGAAAGGTGTTAAATTTGCTTATGTCGGTGATGGAAGAAATAATGTCGCAAATTCATTAATGATTGGTGCATCAAAAATGGGTATGGACTTCCGTATTATTGCTCCAAAATCATTGTTCCCTCAAAAAAAACTTGTTGAAGAATGCCAATTATTTGCAAAAGAATGTGGTGCAAAGATAACTATTACTGATTCTGTAGATGAAGGTGTAAAAGGTTGTAAAGTAATTTA
>JAGGUR010000144.1 GCA_021158425.1 Candidatus Cloacimonadota bacterium
TCTTGATACTTCTTTTTACAAAGTATCATTCCAGCTCGTGGGCCCCGCAATGTCTTATGGGTTGTCGTTGTAACAAAATCAGCGTATGGAACTGGTGATGGATGAAGCCCAGCGACAATTAAACCCGCAATGTGAGCAATGTCAGCTACCAAGTATGCACCCACTTCATCAGCAATCCCTTTAAACTTTTTGAAATCAATTATTCTTGGATATGCAGATGCTCCACACATTATCAGTTTTGGCCTTTCTCTTTTTGCAATTTCCATCAATTCGTCATAATCAAGTTGTTCTGTCACTTTGTTTACTTCATAATGAACAGCATTATAAAAAATACCTGAAAAGCTAACCGTATGACCATGTGTTAGATGACCTCCATGAGAAAGGCTCATCCCCATAATTTTATCACCTGGTTTTAGAACTGCAAAGTAAACTGCCATATTAGCTTGCGAGCCAGAATGAGGTTGGACATTTGCATGTTCAGCGCCAAATAATTCTTTTGCTCTTTCAATTGCCAGTCTTTCAGCATCATTAACAAAATCACATCCGCCATAGTATCTTCCACTCAACCTGTAAGTTAGTTCCCCAGTCTCTCTGCTTCTTCTATATGGATAACCTTCTGCGTATTTGTTTGTCATAATACAGCCTGTCGCTTCCAATACAGAATAATCCACATAATTTTCTGAAGCAATAAGTTCCAGATTTTCTGACTGCCTCTTTAATTCACCCATAATTGCTTGATAAATTTCTGGGTCAGCTTTTCTTATTTCATTATAATTTATCATTTTTCCTCCGTAAGTTATTAACTACAAATTAATAAAGAAAAAACACTTTTGTATGAATATTATAAAACAGTTAGTTTAAAAACAATCCATTGTTTTTCTTTATCTATTCTGTGGTATTATTTCATTTCAAAATATTTAATTTTATCAATTCTTCTTTTATGTCTTCCACCATTGAATTCAGTATTAAGCCATGTCTTAACTATCTCTACGGCTAAATCTTTATTCATAAATCTCCCTGCTAAAACCAGAATATTTGCATCATTATGTTGTCTGGAAAGTTTCGCAATTTCAACAGAATTACAAAGCGCAGCTCTTATTCCTTTAACCTTATTGGCGACAATACTCATACCAATACCGGTTCCACAAATTAGTATACCTCTATCAAATTCTCCTTGTGCAACCTTTTCTGAAGCGGAAAAGCCAAAATCTGGATAATCTACAGATTCTTCACTATCAGTTCCAAAATCTTTAACAGAATATTTTTTATCAAGAAATTCAATTAAAGATTTTTTTAATTTATATCCTGCATGGTCAGAAGCAATAATAATTCTCATAATTTATGAAGTTAATGCTCCTAAAAGAATTGAGTAGTATTTTGAATCATCACTATCAGCACGAGAAGTCAAAATACAAGGTACTTTCGTTCCTGCAACAATTGCTGCTAACTCACCTTTTGCAAGATAGGTTAAAGTTTTATAAACCATATTTCCGGCTTCAATATTTGGAAAGATAAATATATCAGCATCCCCAGCAACTTCACTCTTCACACCTTTAATCCTTACACTTTCTTTTGATACTGCCAAATCCATTGCTAAAGGCCCATCAATAAGAATATCTTTAAATTGTTTTCTGTCTTGCATTTTTGCGAGTATTGCCGCATCAAGTGTACACGGCATCTTTGGATTTACTTTTTCAACAGCTGCGAGAATAGCAACCTTAGGTTTTTGAATACCAAGTGCATTAGCTACTTGCCTGGAATATTCTATCATTTTTATCTTTTGAGAAAGATCTGGATATGGGATAACAGCAACATCAGAAAGTATCATCAATTTATGATAAGCTGGCAATTCTACAACAGTTACATGTGATAACACTCCTTTAGGCGGCAATAATCCTTTCTTTTTATCTAAAATACCTCTCATATAAGCAGCAGACCCACAAAGTCCTTTCATAAGAAAATCAGCTTTGCCATCATGAATAATTTGAATTGCCTTTTCAATTCCCTCTTTTTCTGAATGGACATCAATAATTTTCATTTGTGAAATATCTACATTTTTTTCTTTTGCTACCTCCTTAATCTTTTCTTTTTGACCAGTAACAACCACATTAATGAAGCCATTATTTAATGCTCTACCTATTGCACCAATAGTATGCGGGTCTTGAGCCATAACAACAGATAAGGTCTTCTTCTCTCTAAGATCTAATAAATCCTCAATATCTTTTAGATGACGAATTGGTTTCACACTTCCTCCGTAATATTAGTTATTAGTGATTTTCTTTAGATAGTATTTATTTACTGTCAAGAATTTCCATAATAACATTAAATTTTTCACAGATCACTTTATTAATATAAATTCAAATTACTTGACACTAAATTAGTAAAATTAGTCAAAAAAGATTCTATGGCCCTATCGTCTAGGGGTTAGGACGCCGGATTCTCATTCCGGTAACAGGGGTTCGATTCCCCTTGGGGCTGCCAATCTTATTCAACCTATTATTTCATCTCTTCAATCTGTCTAGTCCCCCGACATATCGGGGAGACTGCTATTTCAGTAATTCTCTACTTGATATGTTACTCTATTACTCAAAATTTTGCTTATTCAGTTTATTGAGCATTTCACTATGCGTCGTCATCAATAATCTTGACAATTCCATATTTTTTTTACTTTTCAACCATAAAAAAATAATACTATAAATATGTTTAATTCCGTCAATATAATTAAGCATTACAGAATAACTGATAAGAAACTATGCAAAAAATTTTGATAGTTGGAGGCGGTGGTAGAGAACACTCACTGGGTTGGAAACTATCTCAAAGCAAAGAAATTTCCGAGGTTTTATATGCTCCAGGAAACGCAGGAACTAAAGAGGAAAAAGGAAGAAACATACCAATTAATAGCACAAAAAAAGAAAATTTTCCTGCATTATTGGACTTAATTAAATCTGAAAATATTGATTTGACACTTATTGGTCCTGAAGCACCATTAGCAGATGGCTTGGTGGATTACCTAAACTCTTCAGGTTATAACAGGGTGTTTGGACCTACGAAAGAAGCAACAAGGTTAGAATCAGATAAATTCTTTTCTTACGATTTAATGGAAAAGCTCAATATACCACAAGCAGAATCTATTAAATGCTATTCTACGAATGAAGCAATAAAAGCAATACATAAACTTTCTACTAAAGAAGGCATTGTCTTAAAGGCTCGCGGTCTTACTGGTGGGAAAGGTGTTATTGTATGTGATTCAAAAGAGCAAGCACTCGCAAATATAGTTAATCACACGAAAAAATACGGACAGGATGTTTTAATTGCTGAAAGATTATTCGGAGAAGAGTTTTCTGTTTTTGGAATCTCAGATGGGAAAAAAGTATTGCCACTTGAAATCTCTATTCAGGACCATAAACCGCTATTAGATGAAGATAAAGGGCCCAACACTGGCGGTATGGGTGCTTATGCTCCAGCACCGGTTGCTAATGTTGATATGGTTAAGTATATTGCGGAAAATATTATGACACCAATTGTTCAAAAAATGGCAAATGATGGTGTGCCATATAAAGGACTTTTGTATGGCGGAATGATAATGACAAACAAAGGCCCAAAAGTTCTTGAATTTAATGTTCGCTTTGGTGACCCAGAATCTCAACCTGCAATGATGATGATTAAAAGCGATTTATATGAGGTGCTGTCTTTAGCTTTAGAAGGCAACCTGTCTGGTGCAAATATAGAATTTAAGCCGGGAGCATCCTGCTGTGTTGTTATAGCATCAAAAGGCTACCCTAAAAAATACAAAAAAGGCCTTAAGATATCTGGTTTAAAAGAAGTAAACAGTATCAAAAATGTAAAAGTGTTTCATGCAGGAACGAAAACATATAAAGACTCTATTTTAACAGCTGGCGGAAGAATACTTGGAGTAACTAGTTATTCACCAAACGGAATTAAAGAAGCACAAAAAATAGCATACAAAGCAGTCTCAAAAATAAAAATTGAAGGTGGATTCTATTATAGAAAAGATATAGCAAATAAAGCACTAAAATATGATAAAGATAATTGATTGTGGAAGCCAATTAACCCAGAACATTGCCAGACGCATCCGTGAATTGGGTGTTTTCACAGAGATTGTGCCATTCCACACTAAACCAAACAAAGTTTTAACTAAAGACCTGGAAGGGATTATCATTTCTGGCGGACAGTTTAGTGTTTACGATGAAAATTCTCCACTTTACTCAAAAGATATTCTCAATTCTGATATGCCAATACTTGGAATCTGCTATGGTCAACAATCCATTGCACACATTTTAGGAGGAAAAGTAAGACAAGCAGTTAATAGAGAATATGGAGAAACAAAAGTTAGTATAATAAAAACAAGTCCTCTTTTTAAGGGTATTCCTAAAAACTTCAAAGTGTGGATGAGTCATGGTGATGTTGTAGAAGAAGTGCCAAAAGATTTTAAGATTATTGCAGAGTCTCAAAACAAAGAAATTGCAGCTATGCAGAAAGCAAATATCTACTCTGTCCAATTTCATCCCGAAGTAGACCATACAGAATATGGAAGAAAGATTTTAGATAATTTTCTAACAATTTGCAATGCAGCAAGAACCTGGGACCCAACAAGAGAATACAATAAAATAATCAAAGAAACTAAAGAAAAAATAAAAGGAAAAACTGGGGTTGGTGGTATCAGTGGTGGCGTGGATTCAACAACACTCTCTGTTTTACTTAATAAAATCGCTGATAAAAATTATCATCCAATATTCATTGATAATGGACTATTGAGACTAAATGAGTTAGCAGAAGTTAAATCAATCTTGAACGAACTTAATTTAAATGTAATCTATGTAGATGCAAGAAAAAAATTCCTGAAAGAATTAAAGGGTATCACTAACCCAGATGAAAAAAGAAAAATTATTGGCAATGAATTTATCAAAATTTTTGAAGAGGAAGCAAAAAAACTTGATGCAGAATATCTTGCACAGGGCACTCTCTACCCGGATGTAATTGAAAGTGTCCCGGTATATGGCTCATCATCAAAAATAAAAAGACACCATAATGTGGGAGGTCTTCCAGAAAAAATGAACCTAAAAATTATTGAGCCTTTTAAAAATTTATTCAAGGATGAAGTAAGAAAAATAGCAAAACAAAAATTAGGATTACCAAAAAAACTTATTTACAGACATCCATTTCCTGGTCCTGGTTTAGGAGTAAGAATTATTGGAGAAATAACCAAAGAGAAGCTAATGACTCTAAAAAAAGCAGACTCAATCTTTATTGAAGAACTAAAGAAAAGAAATATTTACAATAATATAAGTCAGGCATTCGCTATCCTAACAAGCACGCAATCCGTTGGTGTTATGGGGGATGAACACACATATAAAAACATTATTGCACTAAGAGCAGTAACAACAAAGGATTTTATGACTGCTGATTGGTATGATTTTGATAAGAAGGATTTAACAGCAATTGTCAATAGAATTATAAATGAAGTTGATGGCATCAACAGGGTTGTTTATGACATAACACAAAAACCACCAGGCACAATAGAGTGGGAATAAAGATGCAACTAAAAAAACTGTACAACCCAACAGAAGGCCAAATGAGAGTAGCTGCTTTAATGTCTGGAACAGGAACAAATTTAGTAAAAATCATTGAACATGAAAAAAAATTAGATAAAGAAAGAGGGAAATCCCCGTATCATATAGTAGTTATCTTTAGTGATACTTTTGACAGCAATGCAACAAGGATTGGCAAAAACTATGATATTCCTGTCATAACTCATGATATTAAAGGATTTTATTCTGCAAAAAACAAACCAAGAAAAGATTTAGAAACAAGAGTTAATTTTGATAATGAAACAATTAAAGCCCTATCTCCTTATGACATAAAAGTTGCCGCGTATGTCGGTTATATGAGTATTGTTACCAAACCATTAGTCAATGCATTTCTTGGAATTAATGTTCATCCAGCTGATTTGTCTATAATACAAGGAAATAAAAGAAAATATTCTGGGGCTCATGCTGTAAGAAAAGCAATTCTTGCTGGAGAAAAATATCTCAAATCAACAACCCATATAATAGAATCAAGGGTTGATTACGGAAAAATTCTAATGATATCACAACCGCTAAAAGTAGAATTAGGAGATAATTTTGACCCAAATGACGAAGCCATTGTAAAAGAAGTTGAATATGAAAACCAGGAACGTCTTAAAAAGGCAGGCGATTGGATAATTTTTCCTAAAACTCTGCAATATATTGCAGAAGGAAGATACTCAGAAGATAAAACAGGTCACTTATACTTTGACGAGAAGCCAATTCCTGATGGATTAAAACTATAATAAAATGGTAAAACAAAACATAGATGATTATGAACGATTAGAAAAAATAGCCATTCAGCAAGGCAAAAAAGCACTTTCAAAATCTCCTAACTTATTTGATAGAACAAAAACCAAAAAAGGATTTTTCTTTGAGTTAAAAGAAAACGATACTGTCCACCCAAACTACTACGCAATACATTGTGTGGATGGTGTTGGCACAAAACTATTTTTGGGTGCATGGTCAGATAATTATTCTTTGCAGCCAATTGATGCTATTGCAATGAACGCTAATGACATGGCTACAGCCATCCATGCATTCCCAGATACTATTGATTTATATCTTGCTGTTCAAACTAATGTAGAGAAAAAGCACATGAATGAAATTATGCAAGGCTTTGTAGCTGCAATTGAAAAAATCCGAATTCCAGATGCACCGTTTAACCCAAATATTGGGAAAATAGAAACAGCATCACTTGATGAAATAATCTCTTTAGGTATCCCAGGTAACGGATGGGATGTAGGTGTTGTAATGACTGGCTATATTAAAAAAAACAAAGTTCCAAACCTAAACCCAAAACCAGGAAATATAATTGTTGGCGTTTCATCAACAGGTCTTCATAGCAATGGTTACACATTAGCAAGACATGCACTCTTTACCCGAGATGTTGAATATAGAGATGAGTGGAAAAATCAGTATAAAGGAAGATTTCATTTTAATGATAAACCATCTGTCTTAGAAGGAAAAACAGTTATTGAAGCCCTGCAAGTTCCAACTGCGATATATCTGAAGGAGGCTGCGCTAATAGGTCAAAAATTTGATAGCAGAGATATCTACGGAATAAACATTACTGGAAATGGGCTTGCAAACTTTAATCGCGCTGGTCAAAATGTTTCATTCAATATTACAGACCCCTTAGAACCATTACCTATCCATAAATTATTAATAGAAGAATCAAAATTAAGTCCTAAACAAGCATATACAAAACAGAACATGGGTATGGGTTTTGCCTACATAACTCCAGATCTGGAAACGGCTGAAGGTATTGTAAATTTAATCAATGAGAATAAAGAGAACAAGGCTAAGATCATTGGAGAAGTAGGAAGAAACAATAACAAGGAATTACGAACAACAATATACCGCCCATATAAAGGTAAGCCATTAGATTTTATTGGCTATAATAACTAAAAAAAATGATGGATAAAAAATTCAAGAAAATAATACAGTCAAATACTGGTTGTACTGTAATTTTAGCAGGTTCCAATAGTGACAAAAAACAGATTGATAAAGTTGTTGAGTCGTTAGATAAATATGAAATCCCTTATCAAGTAAGAATCTGTTCAGCACATAAACAGCCAATTAAACTGATGGAAATAATCAAGGAATATAATCAAATTGAAGGTTCAATTTCTTATGTTGCTATTGCTGGCGGAACAGACGCATTATCAGGGATGTTGTCTTATCATGCGTTGGGTCCAGTCATAAGCTGCCCACCAGATGCGCCAAACCAAAGCTGCTTAACAAATCCCCCCGGAAGTTCTAATGTATATATTTCTAAACCAGGTAATGTTGGAAAATTTATAGCTCAGATGTATTCAGGAATAAATCCAAAATTCAAGAAACTATTAAAACAAAATAATGCAAAAAAAGTTAACTCTCTTGAAGAATCTGATATTAATTTTCAAAAAATGTATGAAAAAAATGAATAAAAACATAATTCAAAATGCGAGAGTATTGAAAGAAACTAATATTAAGGGATTTAAAAATAGGTATAAGGGGAAAGTAAGAGACAACTACTTTACAGATGGAAATATGATTATGATAGCAACAGACAGAATATCTGCCTTTGACCATATATTAAGCCGACAAATACCATTTAAGGGTCAAGTCCTTACATCTATAATGAAGCAACAAGCAGATAGTATCTCTGATATTATACCACATAATTACTTTGATATGCCTGACCCTCAGGTTTTAGTGGTCAGGAATTGTAAGCCATATAATATAGAATTGGTAGTAAGAGGCTACATCACAGGTGGTTTATGGAGGGACTACAGAGATAAAGGACCAATAAAAACAGGAAATCAATATGGTATCACCTTGCCTTCTGGAATGAAAGAAAACCAAAAATTTGCTCAGCCAATTATCACACCTACAACAAAAAGCAAGGAAGATATTCCAGTATCAAGAAAGGAAATAATAAGCAAAATTTTGTTAAGAGACCTAAAAGGAATTGGGAAAAAACAAGAACCAAATCCTTTTTATATACCTCATCAAGAATATAATTATATAGTTGAAAAAGCTCTTGAAATTTTTAAAAGAGGACAGCAATTAGCCTTAGAAAAGAATCTTATTCTTGTTGATACAAAATATGAATTTGGGTCTATCAACAACAAGCTTTACATTATTGATGAAGTGCACACTCCAGACTCTTCAAGATTTTGGTATGCAGATAGATATGATTTCTTATTTAAAAGAGGAATGAAACAAAAAGCATTGTCAAAAGAATTTGTAAGAGAATGGTTAATTAAGCAAGGCTATGATGAAACTATCGGTGCAGCTTCTTTAGTTGACTTAACAAAAGAAGTGATTAATGAAACTTCATTAAGATACATAAATCTTTATGAAAAATTAACTGGCAAAGATTTTATTCCTGGAGACATGAGTATGCCTCTTGAAAAAAGAATTACTAATAATCTTAGAATAGCAGGCTATTTAAAATGAAAGACGATTTAAGTGCATTAGAAAATATGGTTTATAGTGGGAGAGGGATAATTATAGGTGTTACCCCTTCTGGAAATACATTTATAGGTTATTTCCTAACCGGGAGAAGCCATTCAAGCCGCGCAAGAAAATTAGTGCAGCAACAAAAAACAAAAATAATAAGAACAGAGATTACTGACAAACAACAATTAAAACAGGATGATTTAGCTTTGTTATTATATCCAGCTATTATCCCAATAAGGAACATACTAATCGCAGGCAATGGCGCCCAAACACAACTCCTTTATTCTAAAATTAAAAATTCAATAGATAAAATGACTGACAATATCTTTTCTCTTTCTGAGATTATGAAAAAAGCATTCAGCGAACCATTTTTTGTTTATGACGAAAAAAATGACAAAATGATAGACCTAACAAATTATGAGCCAGACCCACCAAATAATACTCCAAGAATAACAGCAGCGGTTTGTGGCTGGCACGGAACTATGCATATTACCCGTTGTGAAGATACAAGAAAAAATTCAGAAACACACGAAGTAATATTGGGTCCTGGCAAAGGAAACTTAATAACTACATATAAAGGCGACAATAAAGAGCCTCTTAAGCCGTTTATGGGAAAACCATTAGATGTTACGATTAACTCTGAAACAGCTGATAACCTTGCAAAAAATATTTATTCAGCAATATGCAGCAGAAAAAAACAAGGAAATGATTATGCGATAGGTGTTGCTGTAATGTTACAAAACAAAAAAACAAACAGTTTAGAAACAAAAATAATCAATAAGATTGATAAGGGGAAATAAGATGAGCAAAAAAATTCAGTTAGGCAGATATGGTGAAAATCCTCATCAAACTGCATGGAAGGAAGTTGATGAATCGTATAATGGACCGAATGTTTTAACAAAAACTTTACATGGAAAACCATTAGGTTACAATAACCTACTTGATGCAAACACAGCATTAGAGGTAATGTTAGATTTTTCAAGAGAGCCTGCAGCGGTTGTGGTGAAACATCAGAATCCTTGTGGATTGGCAACCGGTTATGACTTGAAAGAAGCCTTTAAGAATGCCTGGTTTGGTGATGAAGTTAGTGCATTTGGTTCTGTTGTCGGGTATTCACAAAAAGTTGGTCAAGATGTAGTAAAACTATTAACTAACAAATTTGTAGAAGTGTTAGTTGCGCCTGATTATGATGAATCTGCTTTAACCTGGATTAAGAGCAAGAAATCCAAAAAAAACCTTCGGATTATTCCAACCGGGAACTTAGAAAACCCACCGAATTTTATAGAAAAATATTATATCAGAGGCGGCATAATTTCTCAAACACAGAACAATAAAATTTGTCTTGGTGATAAAATTGAGGATATTCTAACAAAACCCAAAATCATAACTGAGCCAAAAACTGGAACTAAATATAAAATAGGATGTGTAACCAAAAAAAATTTTAAAGATAATATGGAAAACCTTGTAAGATTTGCGATTATTGCAGGGAAATATGTTAAATCAAATGCAATCATTTTAGCATATGAGTACGAAACCGGAAAGTATAGATTATTAGGCATAGGAGCGGGTCAACCAAATAGGAAAGATTCTGTAGAAAAATTAGCAATTCCAAAAGCAAAAGAAAATTTGATGAGACAATACTTTAGAGAACAAAGTTTGGATTATGTTATAACTATGGATAGAATAATCCATGACAAAGAATATAGGAATAGAATATCAGAAGAAATTGAATCCTATACAAAAAATATTTTATCCTCGGAAAAGGTGGTTTTATTTTCTGATGCCTTTTTCCCTTTCAAAGATGGTTTGGTTGCTGCAGCACAATCAGGCATTAGATATATTGTTCAACCAGGAGGCTCAACAATGGATGAAAGTATTATTAATGCTGCAAATGAATATGGATTAGCTATGAGTTTCACCGGCATCCGCCATTTCCGACATTGAAAATTTATTAAAAAGGAATATAGTAATGAATAATAAAAAACCACTTCCAAAAAGTGCCTTTTTTGAATTAATGAAACATAATAAGATATCTTTAACTTTTGATGATGTTTCATTAAAAACAGGATACTCTGAGACACTGCCAAAAGACATCTCTACAAATTCAAAATTTTCAAAGAACATTTCCTTGAATATTCCTATAATAAGTGCTGCAATGGATACTGTTACAGAATATCCCCTAGCAATTGAAATGGCAAAGTTAGGAGGTATTGGAGTAATTCATAAAAATCTAACCCCAGAAGAACAAAGTTATCATATTTCCAGAGTTAAATTTTATCTCAATGGATTAATAGACAAACCAAAATTTGTTTATGAGGACCAAACAATTAGCTCTGTTCTCAAAAAAAGAGAAGAAAAGAATTATGAGTTCCGCACATTTCCAGTATTAAACAGAAATGGAAAATTAACAGGCATATTAACTGGCAATGATTTTGATTTTTGCGATGATTATTCCAAATTAGTAAAAGAGGTTATGACAAAAAATGTAATCACTCTTCCACAAGGGGCTGATTTAGATAAGGCCTATGCCCTTATGGTAAAAGAGAAAAAAAAGGCGATACCACTTATTGATAAACAGCAAAGA
>JAGGUR010000063.1 GCA_021158425.1 Candidatus Cloacimonadota bacterium
AAAACCTGGAAAAGATTTTACAACTTTATAGTGCGTTATGGCTACTTTACCTTCCGCCAGCTGGCGGACTGACATTTTCTGCTTGTTCTTTGGATTTCTTCCATAAAAAGTTTTGATTGTGCCTTCCTTTTCAGATAGAGTTCCCATTGTTAGAGCAAGATATACTTTTTGAATTTTATGATTTTCAAACAACTTTTTTAGTAATGAATGAACATAATCATTTTTCGCAATAATCATTAAACCCGAAGTGTCTTTATCAAGTCTGTGGACAATTCCCGGGCGAAATTTAATAGGTGTAATAAGATGTGCTTCATTATTATATTCCTCAGGAACATTCATATTTGAAAGTTTACCAAAATGATAGATTAGTGCGTTGACAAGCGTGCCTTTGTAATGCCCGGGAGCGGGATGAACAACCATTCCGGCAGGTTTATTTATGATTGCAATATCATTATCTTCGTAAGCGATATCTAAATCAATATTTTCTGGAACAATATTCTTTTCTTCCGGGAGAGGAATCTTAACTATTATTTCTTCATTGCCATTTAGAATTTCACTCTTTTTGGCAATTTTGCCATTGACTGTAATTAGGTTATTTATTAATAATTTATCTATAAAACTGCGGGAATAAAGGTCTCTTCTTCCAAGACTTGCTAAATATTTATCAATTCGGGTTTTTTCATTGCAATGCGTGGTGATGATAATCACTTTTTGTATATTAATGTTCTTGTTTTGGTTTAACATTATTTACATTGGTGTCATATAATTTTTTTAAATCAATATCAGTAATGATGATTACCATTCCACTAAACCTTCCTTCTTCATCGTGAATAATTCCGTTTTTGAATGTAATATGTTTTTTGATTTTCGGGAAGTAGATTTTTCTTTCTGGAATCAGCATCTTTTTTGCAATAGCTTCTTCAAAATATTTTAATATCTCGCCTTCAAAATGAAAATCAAGTAAAGGAGGGTTATTTTCAATAGAAGGTATACCAAGTAAATTTTGTGCATGATTATTAATCAGAACAATTTCGCATTTATCGTTAATTATTATAACTCCATCGTTAATATTTTCAAGTATTAAATCAAGGCGAGAGCGATTTTCAATAATTTTATCTTTCTTGGCTTTATCAAACTCTCTTAGATTTTTGAGCATAATATTTGTTGAATTAATTAGGGAGGCAACAGGTCCTTTATTATACTTTTCAGAGATGGTAATATCCAGTTTTCCTCTCTCTATTTCATTGAATACATTTTCAATAGGCTTGAAAGATTTATTAAGAATAATCGGAACATAGAAGAGTAAAATAATTCCAAGAATAATTTCAACAAAAAGGAAAATGTATTCAATGCTGAGCATTCTATCTCTTATCAGGAAAAGTGGGTCACTTGCATCGCTATAGGGGATTTTTGTAACAAAATGTATAATTAGTGCTGATTCAATAATTATAAGAATCATCAATAGAAGAACTATTATTCTTAATTTTGTTTGAAAAGAAGATTTCATAGCCAACTCCTTTCCGTCTGGGCGCCTGTCTAGGCTCCCGATATGTCGGGAGCCTGGCAGAGACCGATGAAGGGCTTTATTTTAGACTCATATTAAAAATTTACATATAATTAGTGTTTGTCCGTAAGGTTGGTGTTTTAAAACCTTACGGATGGTTAATCCGCCTGACCCGATTTTATCGGTCCGTCAACTGACGGATCGGAGCTGGCGGAGAAACCTCCGTAATGGTTGTATATACACCTCAACCATTGCAAAGGTCTTCGCCCATTCGCAAGGTTTTCAGAGTTTACGGACAGACACTAATTATAGACATTCACTAATATTATTACTTTTTTTTGATTTGTTTTTCAGACATCTTAATCAATTTATCAATATCTAATTTTTTCCCTATTACTAAAATAGTATCTCGTTCATTTAAGATATCATCAGCAGAGGGGATGAAATTAGTTTCTTCTTTAACGATATTATCTCCGTTTTCAGCTACTGTTGGTATGGAACTTTTTATAGCAATAATACGCACCTTATAGTTATTTGTGATATTCAATTCTTTTAATGATTTTCCGATGAAAAATGGGGGTGTTGAAATTTCTACTAAGCTGTGGTCTTTGGAGACTTCCATATAGGTAAATATATGTTGTGATACCAAGAGATTAGCAATTTCTCTTCCAACATATTGTTCTGGAAAGATTGTTCTTTGAACCCCCATAATTTTTAGAATTCGTGCATGAAGCACGCTATCAACTTTAGCAATAATTTTCCCGACTCCAATTTTTCGTAAGATTGCTGCGGTAAGAATGCTTACTTCTTTATTTCCACCAATTGCAAGAACTACAGCATCAACATTATTTATATTTGCAGCTTTCAATGCTTGTTCGTCAGTAGAGTCCAGGCAGATTGCATTAGTAACAAAACTTCTAACTTCCTCTACTTTTTTTTCATCATTATCAAAGGCTATTACTTCAGCCCCCTTTTTCGCCAGAGTTTCTGCAACAGTTGTCCCAAATCTACCTAAACCGATTACAGCAAATTGAGTCATATTAGTCCTCCTAAAAAGATTTATAAAGATTGAAAGATTGAAAGGATTTAATTTTTATGAATCTTTATAATCTTTACGAAT
>JAGGUR010000138.1 GCA_021158425.1 Candidatus Cloacimonadota bacterium
AACTTTTTTATTCTTCTCTTACTATTAAATTAAATAACAGTATCAAAATAACCTTTTTGGCTTGACAATTTTTTGCTAAAATTTCTAATAAACTATTTCAAAGAACTTATCAATTTTTGCAATTTCGTATGTAAAATTATGCTATTTGATCTAACAGGATTTGATCCCCGCTTTCGCGGGGACTGTTTATTAAAACACCATTACAAATGGTGTTAGGATCGTTTCAATGTACTTGTAATTCGTAATTTTACATTTATCTCTGTGTTCTTTGCGTCCCCGCCTGCCCCCGATTTTATCGGTGCGGCGGGCAGGTCTGCGGTGAGGCATTTTCAAATGAAACATTCATGTCCCCGATGCCTCGGGGACGCAAAGGAGAATGAAAATGGCATTAAGCATTCCCAAGCTGGGGCTTGGGAATGAGAGTTTAACAAGAAATAGAAATTATCTCTGTGTTCTCTGTGTCTCTGCGGTGAGGTATTTTCAGATGAAAAAAAATATAATAATCAAAGGTGCCTGCGAACATAATCTGAAAAACATAGATGTAACACTTCCACGCAATAAATTTATCGTGTTCACAGGAGTTAGTGGCTCTGGCAAATCATCTTTAGCATTTGATACACTTTATGCTGAAGGACAGCGAAGGTATATTGAATCACTCTCTTCTTATGCCCGTCAGTTTTTGGGGCAGATGGAAAAGCCCAAAGTTGATTACATTGAAGGTCTTTCACCTGCTGTTTCCATTGAACAAAAAGCTGCAAGTCATAATCCTCGCTCAACCGTTGGTACCGTTACTGAAATATACGATTATCTACGAGTATTATATGCAAGAGTTGGAACTCAATATTGCTATAAGTGCGGTTTACCTGTGAGTTCGCAGACAGCAGACCAGATGATTGATTATTTACTGAATTTACAGGAAGGAACTCGTATTCAAATTTTAGCTCCGCTTGTGCGAGAAAGAAAAGGTGAACATAAAGATGTGTTTGAACGGATAAAAAGAGAAGGATTTGTCCGCGTGCGAGTTAACGGAATAATCCGCGATATCAATGAAAATATTGTCCTTGATAAAAAAAGCAAACACAATATTGAAGTTGTGGTTGATAGGCTGGTGATAAAAAAAGGAATTCAAAGCAGACTTGCAGATTCTATGGAAATTGCTTTAGAACTTGCAAATGGAATCGTGATGATTGACTACCCTAAGGAGAAAAAAACACAGCTTTTCAGCAAAACGAATGCGTGCCCAAAATGTAATATCAGTTATCCAGAATTAACACCGCAAATGTTCTCTTTCAACAGTCCGCTTGGTATGTGTAAAACCTGCAATGGACTTGGCTACCGAATGGAATTGGATGTTGATAAACTTATTCCTGATAAATCAAAATCTATTATGGATGGAGCTGTTAAATACTGGGGCGAAATGGGTATGAAAAGAAGGTCCTGGCGTTACAGCATTCTTCTCCAGCTTGCTGACGAATTTGAATTCTCACTCTCTACTCCATGGAAAAATTTAAGCAAAACAGCAAGAGATGTAATCCTTTACGGCTCGCGAGGGAAAAAATTCAGAATTGATTGGGATGGAATATCAAGTTCTGGGCATCTTCTTACTCCTTACGAAGGTTTACTGCCGACAATTAGAAGGCGTTTTAGAGAGACCAAATCAGATGCAATGCGGAGGTATTACCTTGACTTTTTTAGTGAAAAACCGTGCACGGATTGCAAAGGTTCAAAACTTCGCATAGAAAGCAGATATGTGAAAATAAACGGCAAATCTATTGCAGAACTCTCCCGAATGTCAATCAGTGATATTCTAAAATTTATGGAAAGCTTACACTTTACCGGAAATAAGAAAATTATTGCAGCTGAATTGGTAAAAGAGATAAAAGCACGGCTAAAATTTATGATAAATGTAGGATTGCATTATCTTACTTTAGATAGAAATGCGCCATCCCTTTCCGGCGGAGAATCTGAAAGAATAAGACTGGCGAGTCAAATTGGCAGCGGTCTTGTTGGTGTAATGTATATTCTGGATGAGCCAACTATCGGCTTGCATCAACGAGATAATCGTCGCTTGATTGATATGTTAATTGGACTAAAAAATCTCGGCAACACTGTCATTGTGGTTGAACACGATGCAAAAATGATACGAAGTGCTGATTACATTCTGGATTTTGGACCCTTGGGCGGTATTTACGGAGGGGAAATCGTTGCCTCCGGCTCTCTAAAAGATATCATCAAGAATGAGAATTCTCTTACTGGAAAATACTTGAGCAATCAGCTTTCTATCCCAGCACCTAAAAAATATCGGGAAAACAACGGAGACTTTCTTAAGATTACTAAAGTAGCTCAAAATAATCTGAAACATATAAATGTAGAAATTCCACTCGGACTTTTTACCTGTATCACTGGGGTTTCTGGTTCAGGAAAGAGTTCACTCATCAATCAGACCTTGTATCCAGCACTTGCAAATCGGTTATATAAAAGTTCACATAAAGAAGGGAAATACAAAGATATGTTATATTTTCACAAAATTGACAAGGTCATCAATATCACCCAGGACCCGATTGGGCGAACTCCTCGTTCAAATCCTGCTACTTATACAAAAATTCTGGATGACATCAGACATATCTTTGCTACAACTCCAGCTGCTAAGGTGAGAGGATACAAGCCAGGTCGCTTCAGCTTTAATGTGCCCGGGGGAAGATGTGAGGCTTGCCAGGGGAGTGGAGTAAAACATATAGAAATGCACTTCCTGCCAGATGTATTTGTAACCTGCGAAATCTGTAAAGGAAAACGGTTCAATAATGAGACTTTGCAAATCAAATATAAAGGAAAAAACATTGATGATGTGCTGAATATGGATGTTCAAGAGGCTTTGAAGTTCTTTGAAAATATCCCATCATTGAGAAGAAAACTCCAGATTTTGTCTGATGTTGGACTCGGCTATATCAAGCTTGGTCAACCATCTCCCACCCTTTCTGGCGGTGAGGCACAGAGAGTAAAACTTGGTCGGGAATTAAGCAAAACCAGCACTGGGAAAACTCTGTATATTCTTGATGAGCCCACAACTGGCTTGCATTTCCACGATATAAAGAAACTGATAACTGTGTTAAATAGACTTGTGGACAAAGGCAATACAGTAGTTGTCATTGAGCATAACCTTGATGTGATAAAATGTGCAGATTACATTATTGATTTGGGACCAGAAGGCGGAGACGAAGGTGGCAAAATAGTTGCAACAGGCACGCCAAAGGAAGTGGCAAAAAACAATAAATCTTATACTGGACAGTTTTTGAGGAA
>JAGGUR010000041.1 GCA_021158425.1 Candidatus Cloacimonadota bacterium
ATGCAGTTATTACTCAAAACATTGATAATCTTCATCAAAAGGCTGGAAGCAAAGAAGTTTATGAATTTCATGGAAATTCCAGAAATTTGGTTTGCACTAAATGTGGGTCAAAATTTCCTGTATCTGAAATTGGTCTGAATAAATTACCACCAAAATGTAAAAAGTGTGGAAGAGTTCTCAAACCTGATTTCGTCTTCTTTGGAGAGCCAATACCAGAACCAGCGAGAACAAATTCTTTCGCAGAAACAAAAAAAGCGGATGTTTTTATTCTAATCGGCACAACTGGCGAAATTATGCCAGCTTCTATGATTCCTTACGAAGCAAAAAATAATGGTGTTAAAATTATTGAAGTAAATACAAAACCTTCCAATTATACAAAAAGTATAACAGATGTTTTTCTTGAAGGAAAAGCAACGGAAATAATGGGAGAATTACTTGGATTTTTGAAGGGAAAATAAAATGGAACATTTAATCCCTTTTCATACTTCGTAGTTCCGATATTTCGGGACGGAGAACGAGCAGAGGTTTTTAGAGTGAACACATAGATTTTTTAAATAAAATGATATTAATACGGAGGGTTTAATTATGAATATTTCTAACCGAGTGAAACAAATCAAAAAATCTGCTATTCATGAAATGACAAGATTATCCAAACAATATGATGATGTTGCGTTTCTGTCCTGGGCAAAACCTACTTCTGGAACACCAGAACATATCGGAAACGCTGCTGTTTCTGCAATTAATAAAGGACTAACAGGTGGATATTCTCAAAATGAAGGGTTACCTGAATTAAGAAACGAAATCGTCAAAAAACTCAAAAGAGATAATAATATTGAAGCAAATATTTCCCAGATAATTGTAACTGTCGGCGCAATTGAAGGGTTAGCAGCGGCAGTTATGGCAACAATTGATCCTGGAGATGAAGTAATTTTACCAACTCCCACTTATTCTACTCATATTCGTCAAGTTCAGATAGCTTCAGGAAAGCCTGTATTAGTTCCACTTATAGAAGAAAAGAATTTCGCATTGGATATTCAATCTATTAAAGAAGCAATAACTCCAAGAACCAAAGCTATAATGTATTGTAGCCCTAATAATCCCACTGGAACTGTTTTCCCAGAAGAAAAACTTCGTCAAATAGCTGAAATATCTCTGGAAAATAACCTGATGGTAATTACTGACGAAGCTTATGAATACTTTATATATGATGACAACAAACATTTCAGTATAGCATCTATTCCAGAAATGAAGAAAAATGTTATCAGCTGCTTCACATTCACCAAAACTTACGCAATGACTGGCTGGAGGATTGGTTATCTTCATGCTGATGAAGAAGTAATTCCACAAATCAAAAAGGCACATATTCCATTCGCGATTTGTGCTCCTGTTGTTTCGCAATATGCTGCTCTTGCTGCTTTAAAAGGTTCTCAAAATTGCGTAGAAGAATTTGGAAACCACTATCTTAATATGCGAAATTTAATGTGTAAACGACTTGATAAGCTCAAATCGGTGTTTGAATATCAAAAGCCAGGGGGTTCTTATCTTATGTTTCCCAAAATACTCTTGAAGGAAGGAAAGGATTCCATTTCTTTTTGCAAAAAACTTCTAAAAGAAGCCAGAGTATCTACAACACCTGGTATCGCTTTTGGCCCAACCGGAGAGAGTCATCTCAGACTCTCTTTCTGTGTATCTGAAGAAGAGATAAATAAAGCATTTGATAGGATGGAAAAATATTTTCAAAAATAGAAAAATGGCATTTATCGTACAGATAATATGCTGTCAAATGATGAAATAGATGAAGAATTATAACAATGTTGTAATGCTCAGATTTTTCAAACCTATCATTAAAAAATTTCAAGATAATAGTATTCCTACCGTTTTTGTTTATATAAAATCTGCTCCTCTTTTATCTTTAAATTCATCTAAATTTAAAGATATTTTATATCTTTGTGATTACTCATAGAAATTATTTAAAAAATTTGACATTAAGAATTATAAACATATATTATGAACATAAGTTCATAAAGGATTAGTTATGCCAAGACCAAGAATAGAGCGAAGAGTTAAAGAACCGCCGAGATTTCAGCGGTTTAAACCTGTTGGAATCCCTGCCAGATTATTAGAGCAGATTCCGTTAACTTTAGATGAATTTGAAGCGTTAAGATTGGCAGATTATAATGATTTGGAACATGAAGCAGCTGCGAATCAAATGGAAATCTCCCGTCCAACTTTTACAAGATTAATTGATGCAGCAAGGAAAAAGGTGGCAAGAGCTCTTGTGGAAGGCAAGGAAATTTTTATAATGGGCGGCTCTGTATATTTCAGAAATAATATAATTAGATGCCTTAATTGTGGAACTATAATTCAGACTGATTTTGAAAATGATGCTACTATAAAATGTCCTAATTGTGGTGGAGCTGAGTTCGTAAATCTGGCACAGCAGTTTGGCTTTGGCAAATTTAACAGAGGAAGACGAGGACATGGCAGAAGATAGAAAGATTAAAGATAAAAGATTAAAGAATAAAAAGGAAGGAGGCTAAGATGCCAAGAGGAGATAGAACTGGTCCTGACGGAATGGGACCAATGACAGGTAGAGGATTGGGTTATTGTGCTGGTTATTCAAGTCCGGGATTCACAAAAGGTGTTCCACGCGGTGGTGCTGGTTATGGATATGGTTACGGTCGTGGTTATGGATTCGGTCGTGGAGGAGGATTTGGATATGGTAGAGGATATGGTAGAGGATTCTATCAAAATCCTTATTATGGATATCCTTCATATCCTTACCCTTATTCAAAAGAAAATGAAGAACAGATGCTGAAAGATGAATTGAAAATGATTAAAGAAGAAGCAAAAAACATTGAGAAAAGACTTGACGAATTAAAAGCTAAGGATAAGTAACCCTATAATTCAGGGAGGGCTTCAAATTGCTCTCCCTGAAAAAATTTGAGTAACAAAATTTACATGGCTGTCATAGACCATTCCATGACAGATTCACGGCATGGACAATGACAACTAAGAAATCTACCCGTATATTGAGGGAGGTATAAATGCCAAGAAAAAACGGTACGGGTCCAGAGGGTTTAGGACCAGGAACCGGCAGAAGAAGAGGACCTTGCTTTGGAAGTTTATATAATAAGAAAGGCCATATATCTATCTGGCGTTCACTAATATTGCCAGCAGTAGGCTTTATTATAAATGATGCCCGAAAATCAGATGGAATTACACAGCGAACTGTTCGAGGATTAATAACGCATTTTAAAAATAAAAAACAAATTCAGCAAGATAAAGAAGACAAAAAAGTCATAAATGCTGATTTTAAAGTAGTGGAAACTGAGAAAGGAGATAAAAATGCCAAGAGGTGATGCCATGCCTGGCGGCAGACAAGGAACAGGTCCACGAGGACAAGGACCTGGAACTGGTAGAGGACGAGGAATCGGAAGAGGTGCCCAACAGGGCAGAAGCCAGGGTAGAGGTCAAGGTGGAAGGTTTGGATACATGGTTATATGTGTCTGCCCAAATTGTGGAAAAGAAATTTCCCATACACCTGGAACTCCTTGCAATAGTATAAAATGTCCTAAATGTGGAACCTTAATGATAAGAAAAAATTGATAGTTAATATAAATTATACAAGTGGAGTGCTGAAACGAGTCCCGATAAATCGGGACGAACTTTCAGCATATCAGCATAGATGAAAAGTTCATCCTCCCGATGTATCGGGAGAATTCGTTTTCGTACTCCAAAACTATCTACATCAGGAGTATTGAAACGAGAAGCGAAGCGACGAACTTTCAGCAAATCAAATAGAACCTATTTTGAAGGATCGAAATGACAAAAGATTTTATATAAAAAATGAAAATCTCTATAGCAAGTGGAAAAGGTGGAACTGGGAAAACAACCTTTGCTGTAAACTTCTCACTTTTTCTTAATAATATTAAAAAGAATAAAATTGTCTTGGTTGA
>JAGGUR010000062.1 GCA_021158425.1 Candidatus Cloacimonadota bacterium
AAGTTGGAATCGGACCTGGCTCAATGTGCACCACTCGTATAAATGCTGGCTTCGGTGTTCCACAGGTTACTGCACTTGAAGATGTCTGTTCAATAACAAAAAAATATAATGTTCCAGTAATTGCCGACGGCGGAATCAAAAACTCTGGTGATGTGGCAAAAGCATTAGCTGTTGGCGCTGACTCTGTTATGATTGGTGCATTATTTGCTGGATGTAAAGAAACTCCAGGTCCAATCCATAAAGAGGGCAATTTCCCAAACTATCGGCTTTATAAAAGATATCAAGGCTCAGCTAGTTTAGAATCAAAATTAGAACGAGGAGAACAAGAAAGAAACATTGAGGGGGTAAGCACTACCGTTGATTATAAGGGACCAGTCAAATATGTTATCAAAAATATTGAAGATGGCTTGCGTTCCGCCTTTTCTTATGCTGGAGCAAATAATATCCAAGAATATCACAAAAAGGTAAAGTATATTCAAACAAGCAAGATGGTCAGGAGCTAATGAATTATGAATTATGAGTCACGGGTTAGCGTCAAAAACCCGACTCGAGCTTCCGATAAGTAGATTTGTTTTCTTATCAAAATTCAATTTCATCTTTCTTGATGTCCTTTATTTAATAAAAATATTTGTATTAAAACTATTACAAAGGAGTGATTGTACCACATACAATATCTTTAAGATTGCAAGATAGCACTTTTGAAAAGCTGAAAAACCTCTGTCATAAGTTAGAGCGGACAAATCGTATATTAAAAGGCATTAGAACAATACATAGACAGTTATGCTGATTATCAAATTGCTCGGGATAAATTGTGAAATAAAGATGATAAGATTATTTCTTCAGCTAAAATGAGGAATAGACTTGGCTTATAAAATATCTTATAAAGCTTCTGTAGAAAAGGAATTAAAAAAGAATAATAAGTTTCAAATTAGTCGGAAACTTAATAAAATTGATAACGATTTGGCAATTAATCCAGGAAAGGATAAGGAGTTAACTGGAGAATTCAAAGGTTTGTATTCGTACAGAGTTGGTGATTACGGAGTTATATATACTATTTTCCATTCAACAGAAACCATTCTAATTTTGAGAATAGGTCATAGAAAAGAAGTTTATGTCCACAAACAGAACATCATCTTCTGTTGGATGTTATTGTAAATTATATCTACGCCTGGCTGTCCCATCTTGCCCTGTTTAATTCGGAAAATTATCTCGTGATACAAGCAGCTTTTGTCAAGATATGGACCTTGACAACCAGGGACAAGAGAGGAGCTGAATTGGAAAACTTGACAATAAAGAGGACAAGAATTACTAAAAAACAAATCTTTGTGCTCTCCGTTTGTCCCGTTAAATACAAAGCTATTTTCGGGGCGTCCCAGCGGCGAACCATTGGAGGTTAAATGAAAAAAGGCTGGATTGTAGTAATTGCTATTATAGTCATACTTCTGCTTATAGGTATCTCAAAATACAACACCTTTGTAAAAATGAAAGTAGAGATAGATAATGCCTGGGCAGAAATTGACAATCAGTTAAAACGCAGATATGACCTTATCCCAAACTATGTGGAAACGGTTAAAGGTTATGCAAAACACGAAAAGGAAGTTTTTACTGAAGTTACAAAAGCAAGAGCAAGCGTTGGTAAGGCAACTACCAGAGAAGAAACAATTAACGCAAATAATGAACTATCTGGTGCCCTTTCTCGTTTACTATTAGTTGTAGAACGTTATCCTGAATTAAAAGCTAATACAAATTTCATTAGATTACAGGATGAGTTGGCCGGAACAGAAAACCGTCTTGCTGTTTCAAGAAGAAGATATAATGAATCAGTAAAAATTTACAATCAGAAGATTGTGGTTTTCCCAAATAATATGATTGCTGGAATGTTTGGATTTACAAAAGAGGTTTTCTTTGAGATACAGAAAGCAGAGAAAGAAACTCCAAAAGTGAAATTCTAAAAGGAAATAAGGTATAGGGATATAGACACATAAAAGTAAGGCAAGGATTATATTACACATTATATGTGGCATCCTTTTCTATTATAGTATTAATAGTATGCTTAAACTCTCATTCCCATCCGTCTTGGCTCGGCCAAGCCGAGACAGAAGCCCTTCCTCCCGATTATATCGGGGAGGATTGGGAATGCTTATAACGCCATTTTCTTTCTCCTTTGCCTGCCCCGCCTTCCCTGTTTACCCTATGAAATCTTATTTTTGTTATTTCATTGGGGTGAAATTTCTTCCTATTTTACTGGGGTTAAATCTTTTCCTATTTAATGGGATGTCCTGTCCCTGATCTAATCGGGGATTCAGGGCATGTGTGTTTCATCTTTAATCTTTTTCCTTTAGTCTTTATTTTTGCGTTTTACAGCGCTATGCATTCCTAAAATATAATGTTATCTCAGAAGTTTATTGAAGAGCATTGGGCTAGGATAACTTTAACCTCCTTTCTTCTTTTGCCCTTTGCTCTTCTTTTTAGTTTTATATTGAAAGTTCGTAGGTTTTGTTTTACGATAGGAATTTTTAAACAATATAATTCAAAATGTAAGATTATTAGTGTTGGAAATTTAGTAGTTGGAGGAACCGGTAAAACACCATTTACCATTTTATTAGCAAAATATTTGAAATCATCTAAAGAATCCACCTCTGGCGGAAAAGGAAACTCGGTAGCAGTGTCTCACAGGGGATATAAGGGAAAATTTGAGAATATGGTAAAACTAATTTCTGATGAAAATTCTGCGTATGATTGTGCAAAAGATGCAGGTGATGAACCATTTATGCTTGCAAAAAATTTACCAGGAATCCCAGTAATTGTTGGGAAGAATCGCACGAAAGCAATTAAATATTTGGAAAAAAAGTTTTCACCAGATTATATTATTTTAGATGATTCATTTCAGCACCTTAAAGTGAAGCATAATCTTGATTTTTTACTATTCAATGCAAAGAATCCAATTGGGAATGGATTTGTGATGCCTGCTGGGATGCTTCGGGAACCTAAAAGTGTGATTAAATTTTGTGATTTTATTGTATTTAATAATTGTTCAGAAGATTTTGTTATACCCGAATGGATAAAAAAGTATGAAAAACCAATCTTTCAAACTGAATATGAAATTGAAAACTTTATAAATTATCAAACAGATGAAACTGAAGATATTAGTTATTTTAAAAATAAAAAGATATACTTAATTTCCGGAATCGGTAATCCAGAATCATTTGAAAATAGTATAAAAAATTCAGGAATTGATTTTTCGCACCATTTTATTTTCCCAGACCATTATCATTTTAGATATGAGAATGACATTCGTCCAATTATTAGAAAAGGAGTCAAAGAAAAGATTGACACTATTTTGACAACTGAAAAGGATTTTATGAAAATGCAAAATTTCCCTTTATATGAAATTAATTTTTATTATGCTAAATTAAATATTAAAATAATTCCGATGTATCGGAAGAAAGAATTTGAAGAATTGATAAATAAACATTTACAACATTAAAAAAACAATATTTTCAAATTTATTGGAGGTTAAATGCCATTTATCTCTCATAATAATAAAGTTGTAATAGAATTTAAAAACTATGTGAATACAGTTGGGAAGTCATTAGATGTGCTGTCAGAAGTTTTTCTTAGGTATATTCAAAATCCCAAAAAGATTGAGGAGTTTATAAATCCTGTTCATAAATATGAGGCAGAAGCTGATGACATTAAAGATAAGATTGAGCAGGAGCTATTTCGCGGTTCACTCTTGCCTGACGCAAGGGAGGACATTTTTAATATTATATCCTCTTATGATAGTATTCCTGATGTGGCACAAAAGATTTTAGAATTTTTTGCAGTGCAGTCAATTAGAATACCTGAGCAATTTACCGTGCAGTTAAAAGAGTTGTTTGTAAAAAGCATAGATAGTGCAAAAAAACTAAATAATGCAGCCCACTATCTCCTTTCTGATTTGAATAAAACCAAAAGTATGCTTGAATGCATCGATGTTATCGAAAGTCAAGTTGACCACTTAGAACGCGATTTAGTACTTAACATTTTTAACGCTCATATTAACTTGTCAAAAAAGCTTTTCCTGCGAGAATTTGTTTCTAAAATTGCACAAGTATCTGATGAAGCTGCTCATGTAGCTGATAGAATGCTAATTTTTTGCATAAAAAATAAGGCGTAGAACCTTGAGTTTTTATTTACTTGGTGCCATTTTTCTTGGCTGGTCTCTTGGCACAAATGATGCTGCAAATGTTTTTGGCACAGCAGTTGCGACCAGAAGTGTAAAATACAGAATGGCAGTTATTCTTACTGCTATTTTTGTAATTTTGGGTGCGATAATAAATGGTAGACCAGGCATTAATACTTTGGATAGTATTACACCCCAAAACTTGCTTTCAGCATTTGTAGTATCTATCTCTGCTGGGATTGTTGTAATAGTTATGAGTTTTTTAAAATTACCTGTTTCAACTTCACAGGCAGTAATTGGTGGAATTTTAGGAGTTGGATTTGTTAATCACAATATTGAATGGCATCGCTTAATCAAAGTTGGAGTTTGCTGGGTGAGCACTCCAATTGGAGCAGCAATTATCTCATTTCTCCTCTATTTTATATTTAGGCCTTTAATAAATAAAATTACAAATCCAATAAAAAGAAATAACATTTTAAAAATCGGTTTGGTTATTGCTGGGTCTTACGGAGCTTATGCCCTGGGTGCTAATAATGTTGCAAATGTAATTGGGGTTTTTGTTGGTGAAGGGAACGGGATGTTGAACCCTTTGACAGCTACTATAATTGGTGGTAGTGCAATTGCATTTGGAACTCTTACTTATAGTAAAAAGGTAATGTATACAGTTGGGAAGAATCTGGTAGTCCTTGACTCTTTTACCGCTTTTATAGCTGTTCTTGCAGAAGCAATCACAGTTTATATTTATGCACTTATTGGTGTGCCAGTTTCAACATCTCAAGCAATCGTTGGTGCAGTTTTAGGGATTGGTATTCTGAAAGGAATTCGTACAATTAGGAAAAAAACTTTAAGAAATATACTGTTGGGCTGGATGGCAACACCTGTAATTGCCGCAATTGTCTCTTTTGGAATATTTAAGATTATCAAATTTGTAAAACCGTATTAAATATTGAAATATGTTAAGGGGTTAAGGAGTTTATGCAATTCATAGATACACACGCTCATCTGAATTTTTCTGATTATGATAAGGATAGAGATGAGATTATCGCTTCTGCTTTTAAAAATGGTGTGAAATATATCATCAATGTTGGGACTGATTTGAACACATCCAAAGAATCTATTAGTTTAAGTAAAAAATATGATAGAATTTTTGCAACTGTTGGATGGCATCCGCATGATGCTGAATCTTATGATGAAAATGAATTACTAAAACTGCTTGATAATAAAAAGATTGTTGCTATTGGCGAGATAGGTCTTGATTATTATAGAAATTTATCACCCCAAAATATTCAAAAAGAAGTATTTGAAAAACAGATAAAAATTGCAATTGATAAAAACCTCCCGATAATAATTCATGATAGAAATGCTCATAATGATGTGTTGGAAATATTGAAAAAGTATAATCCAAAAAAAGTTGTATTTCACTGCTTTTCAAGTGAGTATTCACTTTTATGGAAGATTACAGAAAAGGGATGGCATGCTTCTTTTACTGGAAGTGTAACATTTAAAAAAGGTGAATATTATTCAATAATTAAGGATATTCCAGATGACAGATTTTTTGTAGAAACCGATGCTCCGTTCCTTACACCTAAGCCCTTTCGTGGCAAGAGAAACCGACCTGAATATGTCAGATTCATTATCGAAACTATCGCAGAAATAAAGCAGAAAACCCCAAATGAAATAGCCGGAATAACTACCCAAAATGCAGAAAAATTCTTCTTATTAACTAAAAAACTTGATTAGAAAAATTTACCTCAAAATAGTTTGCCTAATTTTATAGGA
This sequence comes from Candidatus Cloacimonadota bacterium, assembly GCA_021158425.1. Taxonomy (GTDB): domain Bacteria; phylum Cloacimonadota; class Cloacimonadia; order JGIOTU-2; family JGIOTU-2; genus JAGMCF01. The sequence continues at coordinate 5,945 of JAGGUR010000062.1, forward strand.
GATAAATTAATGATATCAATTTGAAAACGGTTAACGGATGACGCCTGACGAAACGAGCATCGCAACCGGAACCGTTTAACGAAATATTAAATGGAGGAAAAATGGCAGTAAAGATTGATAAGGAAAAATGTGTTGGCTGCGGCGTATGCGTGGATGTCTGTCCAACCGAGGCACTCTCTCTTGTGGATGATATTGCTGTTTGTGATGAGGAATTGTGTGTTGATTGTGGCACTTGTATCCCCGAATGCCCATCTGAAGCAATTTCTGAATAAGACCTAATTATTCAAAAGCCATCTCTCCACAATTTAGTGGATGGATGGCTTTTTTGGTGTGATTTATGAAAAAAATATTAATTATTATTTTCTCAATTTTATCTGTTAGTTGCGCATCTCAATTGAAAAAGGTTAATAATATTGATAAACCAGATATAGCAGATTCCTTAAAAACTCAACGACTAATAGAGCAATATAAAATTATTTTTAACAATCAGCAAAAAGAAATAGATTCGTTATATCAAATTGTTGCTGAGTTACAGGATTCAATAAATTTTTTGAATAGCACAATTAGAATAAAGAACAATGCCAAATTTCCTGATTCGTTATTTTTTGCTGGTTATAAATTTGACCTCACAAATGAAAGATTAAGGCAAAAATTTATAAAATGTTACAAAGCTGAATTGAAGTATGCGTATCGGTATATTCCACGCAGTGGTAAATATTTTCCTGTTATTGAAGAGATATTACAACAGTATAATCTTCCAGCAGATATGAAATATTTAGCCACAGCAGAAAGTTATCTTAGTCCTTTTGCAAAATCTTCTGTTGGAGCAACTGGTTTCTGGCAATTTATGAAATCTACAGCAAAATACTATGATTTGCAGATAAATCAGTTTGTTGACCAGCGAATGGATATTTTTGCGTCAACAAAGGCCGCGTGTGAATATATTTTGTGGGCTCATAAATCATTAAAAAAGATTGGTGCCAATGATATACTTTTGGCTATTTGCTCATTCAACTCAGGTTTGGGAAATATTAAAAAAGCTATTAATGAACAGGGAGGAAAGGATTTCTTTAGTCTTATTCAAAGAAAAAGTGAAACCGATGATTATATATGGCGAGCTTTAGCAATTAAGTATATCATTGAAAATGAGGATAAAATATTTACGAAAAAATTTGGAAGAGAACAAAATCTACTTTCCACTTGTAAAACTGTTGTTCTTACTTTAAAGGGATATTATAAATTAGATGATTGGGCACAAGCACAAGGAACTTATATTAAACAAGTTTGGGAATTGAACCCATGGATTAAGATTTATAAAAGAAATCAATATAGATACTCTCCTATTAATGATGTGATTATTAGTCCCGGCACTTATACAATTCTGATTCCAAAGGATTCATCTCCTGATGAAACCAAATTAGCAAGGATAGAAAAACGATTCCTAAATAAGAATGATGGGTATTTTGCGATTGAACATATTGTAAGAAAAGGCGAGAATTTGTCTATTATTGCAAAACGTTATAATACAACTGTAAGTAATCTTATGAATATAAATGGATTACGCTCAACAACGATTTATCCAGGACAGAGATTAAGCCTGATAACAAATTATAGTAACTATTATGTAGTAAAAAAAGGCGATTCGCTTTATAAAATTTCTCAAAAATTAGGTATATCAAGTCAAAGACTTATTGATAAAAATAATTTATTGGTAAAAAATAGAGCGGGAAAGAAGATTGTTTATATCTACCCCGGGCAGAAGATCTATTTTTAAAACGATATTTACAAAGTATGTTCCAGCATCCCGATATATCAGGAGTGTCAGAGCAAATTATGGGGAAATAAAAAATATTTTATCAAATAAACCAAAAAAATATTTAAAAATTTTCTTTATAGATTTATTTTGATTTATGCAATTTCTCTTTCATTTCAGCTAAAATTTTTATTGCTTCTAAAGGTGTAATATTATTTGTATCAATATTTTTTAAATCTTTTAACACTTCTTTTTCTTTATTCGTCTTTTGTGAAAGGAAATCAAAAAAATTTGTTTGAGTAGCAGAACTCTTTTCTCTTTTGGTCTTTTCAAACATACTCGTCTCATTAAATTCATTTTTTTCTAAATTTTTCAAGATTTCTTTTGCACGGATGACTACTTTATCTGGAATGCCAGCAAGTTTTGCTACCTGAATTCCATAACTCTGGTCAGCACTTCCAGGAACAACCTTTCTTAAGAAGATAACTTTATCTTTCCATTCCTTTGCAGTAATATTATAATTTTTTACTGCAGGAAATATATCTGCCAATTCGGTAAGTTCATGATAATGGGTAGCAAATAAGGTTTTTGCTGCCACATTTTTATTTTCATGTAGGTATTCTACAACAGCCCAGGCAATGCTGAGTCCATCAAAAGTGCTTGTCCCGCGTCCTATCTCATCAAGAAGAATAAGACTTCTTGGAGTTGCATTGTGTAAGATATTTGCTGTCTCTATCATTTCAACAAGAAAGGTACTCTGTCCCAGTGCAAGATTATCAGATGCACCTACTCTGGTAAATATTTTATCCACAATTCCAATTTTTGCAGAGGCGGCAGGGACAAATGAACCGATTTGAGCCATCAAAACAATTAGACCCACCTGACGAAGATAAGTAGATTTCCCAGCCATGTTCGGTCCTGTAATAAGCAATATCCTATCTGATTTATTATTCAGATATGTATCATTTGGAATAAAAGTTTCTTCAGTAATCAGTTTTTCTATTACAGGATGTCTTCCATCTTTTATTTCTATTTTTAGCTCATCTGTAATTTCCGGTCTTGAATAATTGTTATAATATGCAATCTGTGCAAAATTTGTTATAACATCTAAAATTGATATTACATAGGAAAATTTTTGCATTCTTGGAATGAATTTTGTTAGCTTATTTCTTATTTCAACAAACAGAGAATATTCCAACTGCTTTATTCGTTCTTCAGCACCTAAAACCTTGCTTTCATATTCTTTTAACTCAGGAGTAATAAATCTTTCTGCATTTACAAGAGTTTGCTTTCGTGTATAATTATCAGGAATTTTATCCAGATACGATTTAGTAACTTCAATGTAATACCCGAATACATTATTGAATTTTACTTTTAGCTTTTGAATTCCTGTTCTTTTTATCTCCTTATCTTGTAGTTTTGCAATCCATTTTTTCCCGTTTTTACTCGCACTTCGTAGAGTATCTAATTCTTCATTATACCCATCTTTGATAATTCCGCCATTTTGAATAGTAAGGGGTGCTTCTTCTATTATTGCATTCTCAATAATCAGTATTACTTCATCAAAATTTTGAATGGAATTAAACATATCTTTGAGAATTTTAGATTCGCAATCTCTTATTAAATCAGCAATCGGTTTAGAGAACTGAAGATAATTTTTCAAAGCAATCATATCTCTCGGATATGCTTTTTCAGTTCCAATTTTGCTGATTATTCTTTCAATATCACCTATTTCTTTCAAAATTTCAATTAGTGAATTTCTTATATGAGATTTATCAAGCAGTTCAGAAACAGCGTCTAAACGGTTATCTATTTCATCTTTAATAATTAGTGGATTTAATATCCATTGAAAAAGAAGTCTGTTACCCATTGGTGTTTTGGTATGGTCCATTGCATCAAGAAGAGCGCCTTTTCTTTCTCGTGTTCTTATTGATTCTATAAGTTCTAAATTATGTCGTGAGATTGCATCAACCTGCATAAACTGGCTGGTTGAATAGAAGTTAATGTTTGTTATATGTTTGAGTTCAGTCCCTTTTAAATCTTGCAAATAGGAAAGTATTGCAGCTGATGCGCAGATTGTATTATCTCTTCCGGCTAAACCGAATCCATCTAATGATAGAACCGCAAAGTGTCTTTTCAGAATATCTTCTGCTTCGGTGAAATCGTATCTCCACAATTCATATTTTGTGAATGTGGGTGAATAGAAAATTTTTATGTCTTGCTCCAGTTTTAATTCTGTACCTTCTGGTATAAGTATTTCAGTTGGATGGATTCTTACAATTTCATCTAAAAGTTTATCTTTTGATAATTCTGTGCATAAGAATTCACCAGTTGATATATCAATGGATGCCACTCCGCAGTTTGATTTTCCTTCATATATTGCAGTTAGAAAGTTATTACTTTTCCCCTTTAGATAGTCTTGTTCTAAAATTGTTCCGGGTGTGATGATTTCAACAATTTTTCTTTTTACTAATTTTTTTGCAAGTTTTGGGTCTTCAACCTGTTCGCAAATTGCAACTTTAACTCCATTATCAATTAGTTTTTTTAGGTAATTATTTAAAGCATGATAAGGGAAACCAGCAAGTGGGACAGGATTTTTCTTTTTTTTATCTCTTGTAGTAAGAGTAAGACCCAAAATTTTAGAAGCTTTCTTTGCATCATCAAAAAAGGTCTCGTAGAAATCTCCCATTCTAAATAAGAGTAAGGCATCAGGCTGTTTCCTTTTTATAGATAAGTACTGGTTCATTAGAGGCGTAAAATTTGATGAGGAATCAGTCGTGCCTGAGGCAGATCCCCTTTGGCGGAATTTTAATGATTCAGTCATTATGGTCTTTTGTATATAAATGATGATATTCCGTTTTTTTTAAGTTTATTTCTAACATATTTTGCTTCTGTTTCTGTTCTATATGGTCCCAATCCAACAGCAAAATATCTTGTTCCTTTAACAATTTTTTCGTAAACAAAAGTGTCATACCCTTTTTCTCTGAATTCTGTTTTTGATTTCTCAGCTTTTTCTTTATTTAAAAATGCAGCAAGTTGCACAATATACTTTTTGTCAGAATCTATTTTTATTTCAGGCATCTTAACAGACGAGTTGTAATGTCCTTTTTCAGCAAGACTGACAAGTTGCGACTCGGCTAAGAATCTTTCGTTTGAATATGGATATTGATTTATCACTTTTTTGTAGGCTACAATAGCATTGTTAAATTGCGATAACTTTTCCTCACA
>JAGGUR010000147.1 GCA_021158425.1 Candidatus Cloacimonadota bacterium
CTGTTACCAGTTCTTCCATATGCCATACATTTTCTGCAATACCCTGGATATATTCCTGTCCAATGTCATCCAAACTATCACTACAATCCTCTTGAAGGAATCGGCAATAGTTGTTTAGTGCGCGTAGCGGAGCACGAAGGTCGTGTGATACCGCATAAGTGTATTGGGATAACTCATCATTAACCTTTCTCAACTCTTCTATCTTGTGTTCAAGTTCCAGCGAATATTTTTTGATTTCTTCTTCCATTTGCTTTCGTTTGGTAATGTCAGTATAAACTGCCACTGCTCCGACTAATTTATTTCCTATAACTATTGGTGAACCCGCCATCACTACATCCACAGGGGTACCATCCTTCCGATATCGGACGGTCTCCATAGTTGGTATATTTTCTCCTGCTAATACCTGTTTACTATAAAGTTTTGCTTCCTCAAATTTATCAGCACTTGTAATCAGGTCATCAATATCCTTACCTATCATTTCTTTTTTTGAATATCCGAAAAGTTTCTCAGCTACCTGATTACACATAATTATTTTATGATGGGCATCCATAGTAATTATGGCATCAGGAGCATCAGCCAGCACTGCTTGCAGATAAAGGCGGCGTTCTTCGTTCTCCATCTCTGCTTTCTTGCGATGACCTTCTAATATTTCCAATTCAGCAATTCGCCTACGCAGTTTTGCCAGTTCATCTACAAGTTCTTTTTTTGTCTTACCTTTGTTAATCATTTTGTATATCTCCTAAAAGAGAAATAAATATTATAGAAATTTTTTGTCAAATTTATTATAAAAATGTGCATAACCTCACCAGTGTGCGGTATTCTTACCATCACTTTGGACTTTAAATGTATTTTACAAAAGTAGAAATAATTTTGTCAAATAAAATTTTTATAAAAATTTTGAGAGCGATAAAACTTGACTTAAAAATTATAAGATAAAAAATTTTACAGAAAATAATTTTTCAGGAGATATAATGCTAAGAAATAGCAAAGGTTTTTCTATTTTTACCATAATAAGTATTATTGCTTTTGCTGCATTAATTTTTATACTTTTAATACCGCAATTTTATAATGTAAGAGCAAAAGAAAAGCAAGAGCAATGTATTGAAAATATGGAGAAAATAAAAAATGCAATTGAGGAATATATGGCTGAAAGACATCAGTCATTTAATGGTGACCTTGTAGAACTGGTTCGTACTGGTTATCTAAAATATTCGTATGAATGTCCTGAAAATGGGGTTGGGGATAAGTATATTGCGAGTGGTGATTTTAATACTGGTGAGGTAATAGTTAAATGTCCTAATCAGGCTGAATTTCCTGACCATATTTTAAAATAGGTTTTAACATAGACAACAAAAAGACGACCAGTTAATAGACTGACCGCCTTTTTTAAAATTTACATTCTAAAGAATTTACTTCTCCAGTCTTTTATTTTAGCATCCTCCTTAGCTTTCTGATACCAGGTATTGTAAGCTTGACTCTCTTTGCTTGCTATCATCTTTTCTTTAAGTTTGCTTTCTTCTTCTTTAAATTTTTGCATATCAGCAGGTTGGAACTCAACCAATTTAGCTAAATAGTATCCTTTTTTACCTTTAATCAGAGATGATATTTTTCCAACTTTTTTCAACTCAAGAATAGCCTTATTTAGACCCTCTTCTCTACCAATATTCTTAATATAGGCTTTTTGTGCTATAAGTTCTGTATTAACAATTTTAAGCTTGTTATTTTCTGCTATATTATAGAAATTATCCGGGTTAATTTGTGCAGCAATACTGTCTGCCTTAATAAAAAGTAGGTCCATTTTTTTGCTTCGTTCAATATCAGTAGCTATCTTATCTGTTACTGTCGCCAAATCTTGATAATGTTTTCCAATTTTATATGAAATCATTGCAACAAAGTAATCTCCTGATATACTTAGATAAGGTTTTGCCACAGCACCAAGTTTATTTGAAAACGCAAAGTCTATAAGAGTTTTCACCTTGCCAATTCCGGGAATATATCGCTCATCTTTTTTAAATTCTTTTGTTTCTTGAACTTCATAGTTAAAGTTTCTTGCAACAACTTCAAAACTATCCTTTTTACACTGTTCATAGAAATCAAAAGCAATTTTTTCAAGATTTTGTTTGGTTTCTGCACCGGGTTGTTCTTTAATCAAGATATGACTTGCTCTTACTTCTTTTTCGCCATTTGTAATACGAGTATCTGTAACTTTGATAATATGCCATCCAAATCTGGTTTTTATTGGTTCACTTACTTCACCCTTTTTCAGGGAAAATGCTTTTTCTTCAAAAGTCGGGTCCATTCTTCCTTTTCCAAAGAAATCTAAATCACCACCTTTAGAAGCCGAAGGACATTCTGAATATTCTTTTGCTAATTCTGCAAAATCTTCACCATCCAAAACCATCTGGTAAATTCTTTCAATTCTATCTTTTGCTTCTTTTACATCTGCGGGACTTGGTTCTAATGGAATTTTTACATATTTCAATTTTCTCTGGGGTCCAACCTTAAAATCTTCTATATTATTATAATAGTATTCTTTTATCTCTTCTTCAGTAACTTGCACAGAATCAATCATATCAAGAGGAAACACAATAATATCAGCTTTTGCTTTTGTGTTTTTCTCAATATAATCTTTTTTGACTTCATAATCAGTGACAATAGCGACTGATTTTATGATATTCATAAGTTTTTCATATTGAAGTATTTTGTAATAATAATTTTCAAGCCAGGACCAATCAATCTGGGGATTTTTGAGTGCTGATTTATATTTATTCATATCAAATTTACCATCAGTTTGGAAACTTTCATGTTGAAGAACAACATCAGGCGGTTCATTCAGCATTTTATTTGCAACTTCTCTGGATGAGACTTTGATATCAAATTTTTTGATTGCATTATCCAAAATAATGCTTTGCACTAATTGGTCCCAGGTTTGGTCATTGAGCTGCCTATAAGTTTGTTCATCAATCTCTTTGTCTTCCGAATTTTCAATATAATTAGAATAACTATTCTGGAGCATTTTATAATATTCATCATACTTTATTTTTTTCCCATTAATAACTCCAACATAATATTTTTCCTTGAACATTCCTGTAATGCCCATTGTACCCATTCCGCCAATAAACACAATTGCAATTATCCATATAATCGGTCTGGACATACTTCGCATTTTATTGAGCATATATATCTCCTTGTAATTAGTAAATTTTGATAAAAAATTTTGTTTATCAAAAACTATGCAAGTTTTTTTGAATTAATTTAAAATGTCAATAAGAATTTATTGACAGATAATATTCTTATTTTGTTTAGAATACATAATGTGGCTTACCCCGTCCCGATATATCGGGATTCATATTGTTATATAATTTTTATCCTCTTAGATGTGTGATATTTAACGCGGTAAACCGCAAAGATTAAAGGTGAAAGATTAAAATTCTAAATCAAAAATTTTATTTAAAAATTATAAACTGTTTGTTGAGGTATAAACATGGGAATGAATAAGGATAAATTGCTATATCGTATTTTTAAAGAGGATGCCCAGGATAAAGGGATGGATATGAAAGAATTTTATCATAAAAGAAGAAAAGGATTTCTTCCATTCCTCAATTCCAAAGGTGAGGTTGTATGGCTCAAGAGAAAGGAGTTCAGGATTGCTGCAGTAAAGAAAAGAATCCATATAAAAAAGTTAAGAACAGATAATCACCGTATACATACTCACCATAATGAAGAGGATGAATCAAATACATTTATTGAATCCGATAAGTATAAATATTTTATTATGGGAGTGGGTACCACAATTTTAGTATATCTATTTGTAAAGCTTTTAGAGTTATTACAAATATTTTAACAGCCAATTTTTTTACCTAAATCAATCAAGCCTTTTCTTAACGATTCTCTTTTAAAATCTATTTCGTCTTTTTTACTTACAAAAATTGGCTTACCATAAATTATTTTTGTTGGCGAAAAGAGTTTAGGAATTATAAAGTTATCCCAGCTATTTAATACACATTTATATTTTGCATTACAGGATACAGGAATAATAGGTTTGCCAGTTTTGTATGCCAGATACAAAATACCGTCCTGAACTTTTTCTTTTGGTCCACGGGGACCATCAGGTGTAATTCCAATATCATATTGCGATGCAACATCAATCAGTTCTTTCATAGCACGCATCCCACCTCTTTTAGTTGAACCCCGTATGGCTTTATAGCCTAACCCAGAAGCAGCAAGTGCTATATACTCACCATCTTTATGCTTTGAAACCAAAATATGAATGTTCTCAAAACGATGTGCATAAGAGAGAATAAGCAGCCTGCTATGCCAGAAAGCATAGATTACTGTTCCATATTTTTTTTTGACACTATCTACATATTTTTTATTTATTCTTTGAATGCGTAAACTGCCAATAAGAATGTTTATCAAACACGGTCCAAGCAATTTAACAATTTTATTCTTTGTTTTCTGTTTCATTTATTATAGAAAAAGCAATTCTTGCCACATTTCGTGAAGCCTTTTTATTACCGAACTTTTCATGTAATATGGAAAGCTCTTTTTTTATCTTTTTATAATTTTTTTTATCATTAAGAATTAAATCAATATTATTGATGATGTTAGTTGGATTTACCTCTTTCTGAATTAATTCTGGAACAATTTTTTTGCCAGCCACAATATTTGGTAAGGCTATCATGTCTATATTAACAAAATGCTTTGCAATTAGATAAGAAAGAAAAGAAGTTTTGTAAACCACAATCATAGGCGTGCCAATATACCCGGTTTCTAATGTTGAAGTTCCTGATTTTGAAATAACCAAATCGCAATATTTCATAAGTTCATAAATCTCATCTATAATTGAAATATAATTTTTTATCGGTTCAATGATTTGGTAAAAATGTTTTTTGGAAACAGTATCTGCGAGAGATATGAGGAATTCATAATTATTATTTTCTCTTTTTTTCAGTTTTTGAATAGTTTTTACCATTTCTGGCAATATCCGTTTTATTTCAACATCCCGGCTTCCGGGAATAAAAGCAAGCCATTTTTTGCTTTCATCCAGTTTATATTTCTGAGCAAATTCCTTTTTTGTAAGTTGAAATGTTATCTCTTCTGAAATAGGATGCCCAACAAACTCAACATTAGCACCAATCTGTTCGTATAATTCTTTTTCAAACGGGAAAATAACTGCGATTTTGTCAGTATATCTTTTTATTTTATAAATTCGTTTCTTTTTCCATGCCCATACTTGCGGACTGATGTAATACAAAACAGGAATCTTCAAATTTTTGGCAATCTTTGCAATCCTGAGATTTAATCCTGGATAATCCACCAGCATTACCAAATTCGGTTTTCTTTTAATAAACTCTTTTTTAATTTTATTTATTACTTGATAAAAGAATGCAAGATGTTTTAGAATCTCTGCAAAACCGATTACAGAAAATCGTTCAAAAGGGAAAATAGATTCAAACTCAAGGTTTTGCATTTTGGGACCACCAATGCCCCAGAATTTTATTTTTGAATCCAGTTTCTGTATCTGCTTTAGAAATTCAGAAGTATGAATATCAGCAGACCTTTCACCTGCTAAAATGAAGATATTTTTCATAGATGTTAAATTTGAGAAAGTGATTTAATAGTCAAGAAAAGGGAAAATATTAACTTTATATTTAAAATAATTTGTCCTACCTTATCTTGGTATTTACACATTTGCAACAAATTTATCATTTTGATAGAATATAATCCATATTAAGCTACCTTTGGAAAAGGAAGCTTGGGACATGTTTTACCGCTGAAAAATCCTTCAGCAGGCGTTTTATATCCATACTCTTTAAGTTTATAACCCTGATGAGTTCTCTCAAAGTTATATTGATACAGAAATTCATCAAGA
>JAGGUR010000015.1 GCA_021158425.1 Candidatus Cloacimonadota bacterium
AAATGACCAATAATGGAGTGCGAAAACGAGCCCTTCCGATATATCGGGATGAAAACCAAGTAATTTCGCTATTTGAAATTTGCTAAAACCTGCCTTCAAATATCCTGATATTTCATATCTTTGCTCTTGTGTTATCTGTTTATATTTTTTCATAAATGCAACTTTCTTTGACAATTAAATTGTTTTGTCAAAAGTTGCACTTATTACTTGAATCTAAAATTGATAACATCATTTCTGAAACCAAGAAAATGGTGCTAATGTAGATAGGTCTATCTGATAAACTGCCACCTCGGTGAGCCTTCTTTTCATTTGGCTTTTAGTATAGAAATTTTGTTAGAAGGGTCCCTTCGTATTCTTACTATTTTTCTATCTTACATCTAAATCCGAGTATCTCGTTGTTGTATAATGGACAGGAAATCCCTTTGACAGGAAAATCATAATGCATCTGCGAATTATTCTTTAAATAAAACATTTCACGACAGCCAGGTCCACAAGGCGGAATATTAGAATCAATACTTAAAATCAGCCATTCAGAGACATTGCTCTTGATAAAATGTAAAGGAAATTGACCATTCTTATCTATTTCTGAACAAATGGGATTGAATAAGCTATCATTTTCAACAGAGTTAAAGGAAAAGCAAATTGAAATGTCGTTCAGGCTGGGTAATAAGTATCCCATCCAGTTGCAAAAGGCATTTGCTTCAAACCATCTTATACTTGTAACAGGACCATAAATAAAATTGGATGCAGCCGATTTCCAATAAGGAGTCTCGTTCAAGTTCCAATCCAGGGGAGCACTCATCCTAAATTTTCCCTGAAAATTCCAACCCACCTCCTGATTTTGCATCACACCCTTTTTTATTAGCCAATATTTTTTCATTTCATAGCCATCGTCATTGATAAATGCGGCAAACTGCTCATTTGAGACTTCAAACTTGCTTATGTAAAAACCGTCTGTAGTTTCAGAAGCTATTTTCTCTTTATCCTGATAAAACGAATAACAGCCTTTTTTAATTTTTTTCATTTCGTAATAGATTCTGTTTTGAAAGGTAATTTTGGGAAATGCGGTATAATTTTTAAGGTTGAAGTCAGCGGGTAATAATTTCAGCGGGATTGCAAATTTATATTTTTCCTTTTTCTCTAACTTCCCATAATCCCCAATAATTTTTTGTTCATTTAACCTAATAATATTTAGATTATCTTTTTGATAAATATTTACTCTGGCTTCTACTCCTTCCTGAAAGTTTTCAATCCGATACTCAGCAGTGAATAAACTATCAGAAATATACCCCTTTACATCCAATAGGATGGGGGCTTGAAAGGAAAAGAGGCTGGTAAAAGAAAATAAGATTAGCCCGAAAATTATAAAATGATTTTTCATATTTTGAATTTGAAATGATACAATATTTTTGTCAAATAAAACGGCTAAAATACAATTGAAACGAATCCCGATATATCGGGACAAATATTAATATGATTTTCTTGACATTGGTTTATAAAGGTAGTAAGAAAAAATCAAAATTAAGTTTAGGATAGGAGATAGCATTATGATTAATGTAGGAATTAATGGATTCGGGAGAATAGGGAGACTTGTATTTAGAGCTTCAATGGATAATCCCGAGATAAACATCATAGGCATGAATGACATAACAGACGCAAAAACCCTTGCTCATTTACTTAAATACGATTCTACTTATGGAATACTTAAGGCTGATGTAAAGTCAAAAGATTCTGCCATAGTCGTTAATGGAAAGGAATATAAGGTATTTGCAATAAAAAATCCTGCTGATTTACCATGGAAGAAGCTTGGGGTTGATGTTGTTGTTGAATCTACCGGGAAATTCAGGTCAAGAGATAAGGCAGCACTCCATCTGGATGCTGGGGCAAAAAAGGTGATTATCTCTGCTCCATCAAAGGGTGTGCCTGCTGATTGTGCAATAGTTATGGGTGTAAATGAACAAATCTATGACCCTTCTATACATGATGTAATTGATAATGCATCGTGTACCACGAATTGTTTTGCTCCTATGGTGAAAATATTAAATGATGCTTTCGGTATAGAGAAAGGCTTTATGACAACTATCCATTCATATACAAGTGACCAGAAGCTTCTTGATGCACCACATAGGGATTTACGACGAGCAAGGGCTGCTGCCCATTCTATGATTCCAACCACTACCGGTGCTGCAAAGGCGATTGGAATAGTTATTCCTGAAATGCAAGGAAAATTAGATGCAATATCAATCAGAGTTCCAACTATTGACGGTGCGCTTACTGATTTTGTGTGTATTGTAAAAAAAGAGGCATCAGTAGAAGCAGTAAATAAGGTATTTAAAGAGGCATCAAAGAAGTATCCTAAATATTATGATTACCTTGAAGACCCACTTGTCTCCTGTGATATTATAGGGAATTCTCATTCTATGATATTTGACCCATTTATGACAAAAGTGAAAGGCAATCTCGTAAAGGTTCTTGCATGGTATGATAATGAATGGGGCTATTCAAATAGAGTTGTTGATTTGATTGAATGGATTGCAAAGTAGACTTTGGGCTGCTGATAAAAAAGTAGTAGAAAATTATTAAATGAGTTTACTATAAAAAGGTATTATAGGTAAAATATTCCAAAATTTCTTATGAATTTCATAAACTGTTGAAACGGTTACAGTTTTCTCCCGATAAATCGGGACAAGCAATCCACAACTTAAGTTGTGGGTTGCTAAAAACACAACTAAACAATAACCGTTTCAACGGTTTCTTATTCCACAAATCTGACTTTTTATAGTGGACTCTTAAATAGTTTTAGATTTTCTTCATAATTCTCTCGTTAGATAAAATATTTAATGAAGGAATCTGTCTGTGATACATCAATAATTAGTTCATATTCATAAGTGCAAATAAATTAAACAACACTTGATTTTAGAAGAGAGATTTTTTGATACAATTTATGAAAAATTATAGTTAATTTTTGGGAGTTATTGTAAATGAAAAAAAGATACTTTATCCTGATATTAATTATTTTATTGTCGTTATTTTGTTTATCAGGAGATAAAAACGAGTCCTTAAAAGAAGCGAAATACTATGAAAAACTGCCAGATAATTTAGTAAGATGTAACCTCTGCCCCAATAAATGTATTTTAGATGATGGACAAATTGGAATTTGCGGAGTAAGAAAAAATATAAAAGGAAAACTTTATTCATTGGTGTATGGTAAACCAGTTGCACTTCATATTGACCCAATTGAGAAAAAACCGTTGTTCCATTTCTATCCTCGCACGCAGGCATTATCTATCGCAACTGTTGGGTGCAATATGCGTTGTAACTTCTGCCAGAACTGGGAGATTTCTCAATCCAGGCCTAATGAAGTAAAGGCAATGTCAATGACTCCACAAGAGGTTGTAGAAGCTGCTAAAAACTATAATTGTAAAAGCATTGCTTTCACTTATACAGAGCCGACAATATTTTACGAGTATATGCTGGATATTGCTAAACTTGCCCATAAAGAGGGTATAAAAACCGTTTTTGTTACCTGTGGCTATATCAACGAAAAACCATTTCGTGAACTTTGTAAGTATTTGGATGCGGCAAATATAGACCTGAAAGGCTTTTCAGATAAATTTTATTCAACCTATACAACAGCAACATTACAGCCTGTACTAAATACATTAAAAATAGCCAAAGAAGAAGGAATACATCTTGAAATTACAAATCTTGTTATTCCTGACGCAAATGATGACCCGAAATTAATACGAGAAATGTGCGAATGGATTAGAGATTCCCTTGGTGTTGATTATCCACTTCATTTTTCAAGATTTTTCCCAAAATATAAACTTCTAAATCGTCCCCCGACCCCATTGAAAACACTTGAGATGGCGAGAAACATCGCTCTGGATGTAGGACTTAAATATGTTTATATAGGCAATATTTCTACAGAAGCAGAGGATACATACTGTCCGAAATGTGGTAAGAAAATAATAGACCGCTCAGGCTATTTCATTGAATCAATGAATATAAAAGATGGCAAATGCGAATTCTGTGGAGAGAAAATTTATGGGGTATGGAAGTAGAATAGTGAATAATGAATATTCAGAAGGTAAATAATAATTGTATCTTATAGAATAAAGCCGGTGAAAAAGTTTGACAAGTCTTTCTTGAATTTTTTATTTTAAGTGGTGCTTCTAAAACATTTCAGGAAAGTTAATATCTTATTATTATTTGTAGTGAGGTATATGCTGGTAGGTTCAGTCTAATATATGGTAGGCGAGTAAAAAGGAGAATAAAAAATGGGACTATTTGACAGAAAACCCAGAATATCAGCACAAGAGTGGTGTGAGTATTTCTACAACAATTATGTGTTTTCTCCCAACATTGGTCAAGCAAATCCATGGCAACTATTCTGTGATGCTGCTTATCAACAAATCCTAAAGTCAGATTCGACCTTCTCGGTAGTAGATGTATCGGACTTTTCCGAACAATTGCTAGCTTTGCGTTTGGAGGTTATTGGTATTGTATGGCTCTTCCACGTCAAGGATGATCTGGCGCCAAAACAAAGTGAATGCACTAGACTGTATCTCTTGAAGCACAATCGTGAAGGTCTCTGGGATATGATGGAACCCTATAACCGAGCTGTAGCAAAATCCATAGTAGGAGGAAACGATTCTAACACTAGAATGGGGCGAGCGCATATTGTCTTCATGAATTCTATGCGCACACAACTATTTGACAAGTGGACTACGGTAATCTCTGATCCCAAGGATGCAGCGCGTCCCGCAAATCGTGTTGGGAGCAATGTGCCATGGAAATCCCACAAGACACAGGCCTACTTATCCTTCGCATTGACCGATCAACTACAATGTGAAGTCAACGAGAAAGCCAGAAAGGGAATGATGGCAATCATTCAAGGTTTCTTTAACGGAGCGTCTGAAGAATTACGGAAGGTAAAAATCATATCTTGAAATTGCCTAACAAATCGTTTCACATAACATTTTTTCACTTCGCTCCAAAATGCAGGTGAACTCAACCGCTATCTTCCAGAATTTTATTCTGATTTTTCTTGACATTATAGCGTTATAGCGTTATGTTGTTAAGGTGTTATAATTTTATAAGAAGGAGTATTTTATGTCTGCATTAACAAAAAGGGCTACTGTTTATTTAGACCCAATGTTACATAAGGCGTTGAGGATAAAATCTGTTGAGACCTCTCGTTCTATGTCCGAATTGATAAATGAAGCTATTAAATTTTCCCTTGCAGAAGATTCCGAAGACTTAGCAGCATTTGATGAACGTGCTAATGAACCTCTTATTGCATTTGAAGAAATTTTAAAAGACCTCAAGAAACATGGACGAATATAAAATCTATTTTAGGCAGTCAGTTTTAAAGGATATAGCTAAAATTCCTAAAAGAGATTTAAACCGTATAATAAAACGCATAGAATCTCTTTCGGAAAATCCTCGTCCACCCGGATATGAAAAACTAAGTGGTCATAAAAAATATAGAATCCGACAAGGAAATTATCGGATTATATATTCTATCCAGGAAATGGAGCTTACCATTTGGATTGTAAAAATAGGGCACAGGCGAGATATTTATAGGAAACTAATCAAGGGCTGAAGTCAGATAGGTATTCCGCTCTGCTTCAGTATTACCACTTAGCTTTCCAATACTACCATATTGAAAATTTTATCAGATTAAAGAGAACTCATAAAATTTTTGAACTTATCACGAAAATATTCAAAGAGCGAGAATCAACCCGAAATAATTGTATTTCTATCCTGTGGAACAATCCAACATTCATCATTCGGTATTCAGTATTCAATATTTGAACAAGAGCAACTAAATATAAAAAATACTATAGTGCAAGTGACCATCCTTGCAAATTCGATATAAAACTTGACAGAATCAATTTGCTTATGGATTTTTAAATTTGTATATAAATTATTTATCTATCATATTTGTTTATTTTTGCAAATAAATAACTATTGAAATAGAGAGGATGTATGTTTACAAAGGCTGAACTAAAAAAAGCAGTAGTTCGGAAACTTTCAAAAAATACTCACATAAAAAGAATAATCATATTTGGCTCTTTTATAACATCAAGTAAACCCAATGATATGGATATCGCTATTTTTGATGACAGAAATGAAGATTACCTATCTTTAGCAATGAAATATAGAAAAAAGTTAAGAGATATTGCATCTATTATTCCTTTAGATATTATTCCTATAAAATTCAACTATAATTATGAAAGTCAATTTTTAGATGAAATAAATAGTGGAGAAATCATTTATGAGAGAAGAGACTAAAATCTGGTTGAATTACGCCACTGAGAATTTCAAATCCGCGAAAGTCTTACTTGAGAGCCATCTTTATAATCCTTGTTTACAAAATATTCAACAAGCAATAGAAAAGTATTTAAAATTAATTTTTATTGAAAATTCAATCAAACTAAAAAGAACTCATAAAATTTTTGAACTTATTTCAACACTTAAAGGATTAGATATTTTTATAGAAATCAATGAGGATGAAATTGATCTAATAGATTCAATCTATTTGCCATCTAAATATCCTGTTGGTGGTGCATTGCCAGATTTTATGCCAGATGAAAACATTTGTAAAAAATGTATAGAAATAGCAAAAAGAGTGAAGAAGGACGTTAATAACTATCTAAAAAGCAAAAGATATTAGAAGTTAAATATCCTCCAAAACAAGATAGTTACTGATCAATTTTCTGTACATTATAGAAACAAAATCTATTTACATAACTATAAATGAAACACTCATGTCCCGAAAACAAATCGGAACACAAAGGAGCATGAAAATGCTATTTCAGTTGATTAATGTTGTTATATTCTTTTTTTTGTGTCCTTTGTGCCTGCTTTGTGTCCTTTGTGGTTAATCTATTTTCAGATGAAAATTCATTTTTACCCTATCTTCATAATTGTTGGCATAATTTCTGCAATTGGGCAGACAATTCTCCTTCGTGAACTTATGGTTGAGGTAAATGGCAATGAAATTGTCTTTGCGATTTTCTTGTCACTCTGGCTTCTGCTGGTCTCTATGGGAACTCTGCTCAATAAGTTTATTAAAATCAAAAAAAACCTTAAAGAATACATCTACTCCCTACTTACACTCCTAATATTTATCTCGCCTATTCAATTTCTTCTTATTAGGATTCTGGCAGATAAGTTCGCAGTAATTTCTGGACTTCTTATTGATATTCCATCACTAATAATTTTAGCTTTGATTATTTTAGCACCAGGCTGCCTCTTGATTGGCTTTTTGTTTCCGCTTAATTGCAAATTGATTTCTAAAGTGAATAAACCAGTTCATACTGTTTATATTTTAGAATGTATAGGAATGATTATTGGAGGGATTCTGTTCTTTGCTTTGATTTCCTTTCTTAACAATTTTTCTATTCTATTATTATCAGGCTTCCTAAGTTTTCTTAGTCTATTTCTTTTCTATAGAAAACGATTGTTTCTTTTTAGTGGAATTTTAATCTTGATTGCCATAATTTTTTCTAATAATATTTTTCAGACTAACTATGCAACCCGCTATTTGCCAGATAAGTTAATTTCCACTCAAGATTCTAAATTTGGAAGATTTGATGTAACGGAAAGTGCACAGCAAAGAAATTATTATTGGAATGGCGTTCTCTTTGCTAATTCAGAAAATAAAAATTATGCAGAAGAAATGGTTAATTTTGTTTTGCTTCAACATCCCGCACCAAGAAAAATACTGCTTGTCGGAGGTCTGCTTAATGGATATTTACAAGAGATCTTAAAAGATAAGTATGTCAAAGAAGTGGACTATCTTGAATTGGAAAAAAATATAATCAAACAAAGCCTATTTTATAAAAGGGGAGATGAAAAAGTAAGATTCATTCAGATGGATGCTGTCCGCTTTCTAAAGAGCACTCAAAAAAGGTATGATATTATTTATATTGATTTTCCTGACCCCTCTTCAATTTTTCTAAATAGATTTTACACTCTTGAATTCTTTCAATCGCTGAAATCTCACTTCATATCAGATGGAAGCATAGCAGCCATAACAGTCAGTAATGGAGAGAATTTTCTCTTGCCTGAACTTGCTAAGCTAAACGGCACGATTTTCCAGACTTTTTCTAAGGTTTTTGAAAATGTAAAGGTTATCCCCGCTGAGAAAAATATTTTTATTGGCAGTAGAGTAACATATATATCCAATAATGTTGATAAAATTACTGAAAGAATGAAGCAGAGAAATAAAAGCGGTTTCTGGTTCAATCAAGCCCTTATCTTTGATACCTGCAACAAATTCCGCCTGAATAATTTTCAAAATGCAATAGCGGGCGAGAAAGTTACAATTAACGAAAATCTTAATCTCCAGGCTTATCTTTTTACCATTCAATTCTGGGCAAAGCATTTGGACATAAGTTTTACAAAATTTATAAAGATTTTGAAAGATTACAAGATTTTAGTTTTTATTTTTGTTATACTTATTATGCTATTTATCACTTTTATTTTTAACAAGATTCAAAGCAGAAAATCGCTTTTTATACATGATGTTAATATCTTCTCTATAAGTTTTGTAGCTTTTGTGATGCAGATTATTCTTTTGAATATCTTTCAGATACAGTTTGGGTATGTGTACTTTGTCATTGCTATTTTTACAACTTCATTTATGTTGGGACTCACTCTCGGATTTATTTTTGCAGAAAGAATAAAGATACCTATAGCCTATATTTTTATTTTTAATCTTGCTCTTATCTTATTGATTTATTTTATGGCAGGATGGTCCTTACCTGTTATCATTTATTTCTTATTTAACATCTTGGTGGCAGGTTTTGAAGGAGTAATCCTTGCTAAAGTATTGACCGAGAAATATAGAAATGAACAAGTTGATTCAGGCGTATCATTTTATTTTCTGGATACTCTGGGTGCAACTTTTGGCGGAATGATAGTAGGTGTGATTTTCTTGCCTGTTTTCAGTATTAAAACTAATATTCTGTTTATTGGTAGTATTCTTTTATTTAATGTAATATTATTAAAGATTCAAAGATTGTCCGCCAGAGGCGGATCCCGATTCATCGGGAAAAGATTGAAAAGATTAAGAGATTAGAATGTTAAATCTTTGTAAATCTTTACGAATTTTTGTAATATGGAGGTACATTATGACTAAAAAAATAATAATGTTAACATTAGGTTTACTTGTCTTTAGTATTCTTTGGTCAGAAACCCGAGAACCCGCAGTAGCAGGGCAGTGGTATCCTGCTAATGAGAAAGAACTCCAAAAAATGCTTAATGGTTTTTTCAAAAATGTAAAATTGGATGGAGAGAAGCAAAAGATTACTCCATCTGGAATTCTATCTCCTCATGCAGGATATGTCTTTTGTGGTCAGGTAGCTGCTTATGGATATTCGCTCCTTAAGGACAAGCATTACGACACTGTCATCATCTTTGGCCCAAGCCATCATTACAACACAGGTTGTGTATCGGTTTACAATGGCGATTATTACAAAACCCCACTTGGAACGGTGCCGATAGATAAAAAGATGGTTTCCGAGATTTTAAAAGCAGATAAGAAATTTAAATTTCAGGAGTTTGTGCATCGCCCAGAGCACAGTATTGAAGCGGAAATACCTTTCCTCCAATATCAACTTAAAAATTTTAGGATTGTTCCAATTCTTATAGCAACCAATGAACTATCACTTTTGGATAAGTTAGCAGAAACGATTATCAAGATAATTGAAGAAAGCGATAAAAAAATCTTGCTGATTGCAAGCAGTGATATGTCTCATTTCCATGATTATCAAACCGCTGTGGAAATGGACAGTCACACTATTGACCTTATTCAGAACAAAAAGTGGGATACTTTGCAGCAGGACATTTTCTCCAGAAAATCTGAATTATGCGGCTATTTTGGTTTTTATGTATTCACAAAGGTTTTGCAGCACTTTGGATATGACCAGGGAGTCTTGCTAAAATATGCAAATTCTGGTGATGCGATGGGCGACACAAGCGCCACAAGAGTTGTAGGCTATTCCTCAATTGTTTTTCCGAAAACACAACGACCGCAGAAAGCAGAATTATCTCCATCTGACAAAAAATATCTTCTTAGTCTTGCCAGACAGAGTATTGAATATTATTTAGAAAATAAGAAAGTTATCCAACCAGAAAAGCCAAAATCAGAAATATTAAATGTGGATAGGGCTGTTTTTGTTACTCTAACTAAAAATCATACCTTGCGAGGATGTATTGGTCAGTTGATGGCTCAGATGCCTCTTTATCAGGCGGTTGCAGAAATGGCTGTGTCAGCCGCATTTCAGGATTATCGTTTTAATCCTGTTAAGAGAAATGAACTAAAAGATATTTCTATTGAGATTTCAGTGCTTACTCCAATGAAGAGCGTTAAAAGTATTGACGAAATAAAGATGGGTAGAGATGGTGTTTATATTAAGAAAGGTATGCGGACGGGAGTATTTCTCCCACAAGTTGCAGAAGAAACAGGCTGGGATAAGAAGACTTTTTTAGAAAATCTTTGCAGCCACAAGGCGTTTTTGCCCAAGGATGCATATCTTGATAAAGATACAGAAATATATATCTTTCAGGTGGAGAAATTTTCAGAAGATTAATAATTCTTAGTGAGGCAGTAGACCGTATTTAGTTTTTTCGTGATTTATTTATAGAAATTTCTGATATATTTTTAAGTAGACACAGAATAAAGAAGAAATATCTATAGAAAAAGCGCCACAACAGAATTTGTGACGCTTTTTCTGTTTTGCGAAACTATAATTATGCCTTCCCAGCAGAACCGAGCACATTTTTATTCTTGTGTTTATACATTTTTATCAATTCTGCTCTTGCTGGCCCCAGATATTTTCTCGGGTCAAATACTGAGGGATTGTTTGCGAGAAATTCTCTTACTTTTGCTGTCATTGCCAGACGACCGTCTGAATCAATATTGATTTTACAAACGGCAGATTGGGTAGCTTTTCTGAGTTGCTCTTCAGGCACACCAGCAGCTCCTTGCATATTTCCACCATATTTATTGATTAATTCAATATATTCAGGAATGACTGAAGATGAGCCGTGAAGCACAATTGGAAACCCTGGAATTCTTTTTTCAATTTCTTTCAGAATATCAAAACGGAGTGGAGGAATTTGTTCTCCAGGTTTTACCTTGAATTTGTATGCACCATGAGAAGTGCCTATAGAAATAGCAAGTGAATCAACACCAGTTTTGTTCACAAAATCTTCCACATCATCAGG
>JAGGUR010000010.1 GCA_021158425.1 Candidatus Cloacimonadota bacterium
GAGAGCACAATATTTCCGTGTCCTGTAAGATATAAGAATGGATAATCAAAAATTCTATTATCTTTCAAAGTAACAATCACCTGGTCATCAGCAGCTTTTATGTTGGTTCTTTTATTTATTTCCTGACAGAGATTTGGTATAACAGAAGGGTCGTTATACCAGTCACCTCCACCATCATATTGAACTCTGGCAATAGTGAATTCGGGTTCAGCAGTTGCATAATTTGCTGAAACCAAAAAGATTATTCCGAAGATAAAAATCAATTTTTTCATCTGAAAATACATTGCCACAGAGACACAGAGAACACAGAGAAAATAAATATAAACTCTCATTCCCAAGCCCTCCCCAATTGAATTGGGGATTGGGAATGCTTAATGCCATTTTCATTCTCCTTTGCGTCCCCGAGGCATCGGGGACATGTATGTTTCATATGTAAATACCTTTTTTGCCACGAACTACACTAACTAACACAAACAATATTTTATTCATTCTAATTATAACTGGTACTAACAATCACAAATGTCAAAACAAGCTGTCATTCCCGCGAACGCGGGAATCCAGTTCTTTACCCAAATTGTGCTTTGGAACGCAAACAAATTCAATTTTTATTCTCCTTTCAGACTCGGCGCCTCTGTCTCGGCTCCCGATGTATCGGGAGACGGGCAGACGGGTGCATCCCGATTCTTTTCGGGACATGTATATTTCATAAAAGCGAAAAAGAAAAAAGTAAATCTGATGTCAAGATATTGGCGTAGAAAATCTTGCATTTCCCATTCTTCAACTAAAATTTATCATCTTGCAGTATTTTAGGAAAAGTTCTGGTAGGATAATTTTCTATTGTAATGATGTCTACCTCACTATCAGCATCTTTTTCGTCTCACTCATATTCCCACACTTTAGTTTGTATAAATACAGTCCCGATGATAACGACTTTCCATTAGCATCTTTTACATTCCAATTAGTTACAAATACTCCATCTTTTTTCTCAATAAAATCCGTATAAGGAATTACCTTAATCAATTGCCCCTTGATGTTAAATACTTGCAATTCCATCTCATTCAGATTTTTCGTAACCTCTTTGTCAAAAAATACTCGGAATATAACCGTATTTCTACTTTTTGTCCTATCAATAAGTATAGGATTGGGATAACTTTGTAATGATATTTTTCCCTCAGGAGCAGGATAATTATCCACATCAGTATCAAAAAAGACATCATAATAAATGTCATTGTTTCCCGCCTGATTATTTTGCCAGAAACAATAAATGTCATCTCCAATAAAAGTAATATCAGATTGCCATTGGTCAATATCACTACCTGTAACTACCCAATGGTCACCAGATTCTATCTTATAAAAATGGACATTTTTTACATTATCTTCCACAGTAAAAGTAAGGAAAGTTTGGCCATCTTTGACAGACAATTTAGGTAGAAATATTTTCTGAGTAGGAAATATTGTCTCAAACAAATCTATGGGCTGAGTCCAATCATTGCTCTGAGAATAATTTGCTTCTCTAATTCGCAATGTATTGTCATTCTCATAAGTCCATACTAATTCTATTTTTTGTATAGCATCATTATACACAGCAACTGGATTTGTATTATTGGTGGAATCATTAGTAAGAGGCATCGGTTCAGGTGTCCATCCTGAATAATTTCCCCAAGCATAATGGATATTATTAGTATCATTCTGTTTTGCATCCCAGAATAGCATAACCCGATATGCTCCGAAAGGTGCTTTTGATAGACAAGGATTGCCTTCAAATAATGACGACTCAGCAACAACTTCAGCATCGCTCCAGGTGCTGCCGTTATAATACTTTGCCATTACATCAGCATTACCATTTTTATAGCTTTGCCATGCCACCCAAATATTGCCATTATCATCAACAACAGCAGTCGGTTGCACACAATAGCCAGTCACATCATCAGTAATACTCTCATTATGCCAAATCTGATTCTGACGATAACAGTGAATAATATCATATTCAGATTGCCCGGTATTTATCTG
Source organism: Candidatus Cloacimonadota bacterium (assembly GCA_021158425.1). GTDB lineage: Bacteria > Cloacimonadota > Cloacimonadia > JGIOTU-2 > JGIOTU-2 > JAGMCF01. The sequence goes on from JAGGUR010000010.1 coordinate 2,011, forward strand.
TAGTTGAGCAAAGAAAATATGTGGCTGTCCATCATTATCAATAATTACAACAGGGTCCATTTCCCAGTATTCATACCCAGTCAAATCTACTTGTGTACTCCAATTCTGACCATTATAATGTGTTTCATAAATGCTTAATCTACCATTGCGTCCAGATACCCAGGCAACATAGATGTTATTATTATAACTGGCACAACCTGGCAAAAAATCTGTATTTGTATCAGTGGTTAGTTGTATTCCTTTGAATGAAGTTTGGTCATACTGATTATTATCTTGAGTGTTAGTAAATAGGGATGGGTTATTAACAGTCAAAGTTGGATCCCCCAGGATATTCATACCATAGAACCAGCTTTTTTCAGAAAGAGAGAAGCCATCGTAGGCTTCGTATTGAAACCAATCCAGAAACGCTTCGCCAATAGTTTCTCCTTGTCCAAGTGGATTATAGAAATATGAGAAATCCAGCATACTACCAGTCTTTGCCGAGCCAACTGCGGCTAATCCGCCAACTGGCGGATTATTTAATACATACCAATTGCCAATATTGTCATGTTCTACAAAACGAGTTCCCGAGCAGTTAAACAGATTATAGAAAAATGCCTGTGGATGTTGATTGTAAATTTCCGTATAAGACACGCATCCAGCATAATTATAATAACCGTTCCTAAAAGTATGACTCCATGGGCAGGAATGTGCCATTATATGAATGAATTCATATCCCTGTTGAAGTTGGTTTAAATATTCATCAGCACAGGTTTGGGCAATATTTTCTATTACGGTTACATCTGAATATACAGCATTTAGACCAGCGGTTCCAAAATAGTTCCAGTCATCATCATTAAAACATAATGCTTGGTGTGGTAAGGTAAGAGTGCCATTGCGATACATCTCATTCTTATTGAAGTAATCAATAATCAAAGCGGATTCCGATTCAAAATTCTGATAATGTGAATTAAGGTAACCGACCCAAATTTCTGGTGAAACATTACCAGTATGAGTATCCAACAAACCATCTTCATCAGTATCTGCCCAATAGCCATTTACATCCATATAATAAAGCGAGATAGGAAATTGCTCATAATCATCCCAATATGAAACCATCTCAAACCAGGGAAGTGGAATATCTCCTATCAAAATTGCACCCGTGCTACCATTATTATAATCATCACAAATGAGCTGCTTAATGTCAGTATAAACACCGCCATTTACCTGATGAATTATCAATTGATAACCTTCGTTGATAAGTGTATTTTGGTATTCAGAGAATTCCGCAGATACTTTTTCAGATAAAGTGCTGTCAATAATAATAGAGATAGTTAATTTCTGTTTCGGATTTTCAATAAAAATGGTTTTGTAAGAGAATCCACCTTTTTTTTCTTGCTGACCGAGATATTGTTCATAAGATAATGGTTTTCGCCCCTCTTTATCAATCCACTGCAAAGTTTTAATGTTAGAGAAATCAGCACTAAAAGTAATATTTACCTTAAAGATAACCAAAAGTAAAGAGAGAAAAACTGTGCGATGGATTCTATACCAAGTATTTAAATTTTCTTTTTCTATCATTTTTATCTCCTAAAATGTTACTATGAAATATAGGCAAAGTTATTTTTCCGACGTTCCATTTCAAATTGACTTCTAAAAAATGGAAGTATGCAAACTGCCGAAAAAACAAAATTATCTTGACAGTATTTCCAGAGACAAAAAAATTTAATTCGAATTTTGTGGGCGATTAACTCAGCGGCAAGAGTGCTTCCCTTACAAGGAAGAAGTCATAGGTTCAAGTCCTATATCGCCCACCACTTTTATAAATCCTAAATTCTAATTCCGAAATCCTAAATAATTTTAAATTTCAAATATCAAAGCCTGAAAAACAATTACAACAAAATTCATTTCATTTTTTGAATTTGGAATTTTGGTTTTATTTAGTCACTTAATTCTAAAATTCTTATCCCGAATGCCTTCGGGAGCAAGAAATTTTTATCCATCGTTGTGAAACCTTTATTAATAAGTGTCCACACCATTTTAATTTTTGCCCAACTTTCAGAATATATTATTTTTCAGTCTTTTTCGGTGCTCTCAGTAGTGAATTCTTCTTGGTTTCGGTATAGCCGAGTTAGGAATTGGTTTACATTTCAATAATAGCGATATTATTTTTCCATACTAAAAATTGAACATTCAATATATTGGAAATCCTTGTATATTTTTTTATCTGGAAATGGCTCTTCAAAAAGCGCAACCCACCTTCCAAAATCACCAATATCTTCTTGATATGTGTTATAAAGGCAATAAAAGGGTATTACATATGCATGTTTATAAGAATTGTTTTTATCAAAAAAGGCTATGCCTAATGCAACAGAAGGTTGATTTCCTTTTGTATATTCAATATATTCCCTTTCAATAATTTCATTGATAGTTTTAACCGTATCGGAGTGAGGAATTATTATTAATTGATAGTAAATATTTTCATCTTCGTATTTAGTGTTTAATAGAAGTCTTATTCCAGTATCTGATGTATGATTAATCCATGCTATTGGAACTTCATCATATTCTTTTATGTTATTAGAATCTTCACAAAAACAATAAGTATAAGAAATCAGTCCTGTGAACAAAACTAAAAACACCAATTTGCGTAACGTTTTTTTCCCCGATAAATCGGGATTAAACATAGTTTTGAACATTTTTCCTCCGGTTATTAATTTTTTTTATCCTATCCTGATACCACGAAGTTAGTAGTAAATATACAATCAAACTGCATCACACACTCTAATATTCCTACCATATTCGTGAGCATCTCTTTATAATGCAATTAGGTAAATCAACCCAAAAATGTAAAAAACTTGCATTCCATTCACCATTAGTTATTTATTTGTATCCAAAGATGGAAAATAAATAAATGCCGTCAAGAAAAAATTCAAAAATGAGGAATAGTGTTGGAAACTAAGTTATTAGCACTTAAAATTTTAGTCATCTGCCCCGCCTTCCATCCCGAAGTAATCGGGACGGCGGACAAGCAGCTGGCGGACAGCTCAAGTTATCTATTTTTTACATTATGGCAAATAATATTTTAGTTTCGGGTTATCCAGGAGTAGGGAAAACTACTTTAATAAACAAAATTATTAAAAAATTGAATTGCAAAATTGGCGGTTTTTATACTCACGAGAAAAAAGAATCTGGCAAACGAACTGGATTCTATATCACAGATTTTTCTGGTAATCAAATGGTAATGGCTGATGTGAATTCTACATCTTCCTATC
>JAGGUR010000162.1 GCA_021158425.1 Candidatus Cloacimonadota bacterium
GGAAACGAACTGCCTTCAATAGTATTCCTTGCCGATAAAGAGGAAATTGGAAGTGAAGGTAATACGGGCGCAAGGTCTTCTTTTATTTGGAATTTTATTTCAGATATTATTGATTATGTTGGAGAAGACAGCAGTAAAATTTTCAGAAAAGTAGTTGCAAACTCTAATATTTTCTCCGCTGATGTAAATGTTGCGGTAAATCCAGCTTTTTCAAACTTACATGAAAAGCAAAATGCTGCTCTTATCGGGTATGGGGTTTGCTTAACAAAATTTACAGGAGCACGAGGCAAATCTGGTGCCAATGATGCTAATGCTGAATTTGTGGCTAAAATTAGAAGTCTCTTTAATAAAAATAAAATTGTATGGCAAACTGGTGAACTCGGAAAGGTTGATATTGGTGGAGGTGGTACTATCGCAAAATTTATGGCTGAATACGGTGCAAATGTAATTGATTGCGGAACACCAATTATTGCGATGCACTCTCCCTTTGAAATAGCAAGTAAGGGAGACTTATTTTCCACATATAAAGCATATAAAACATTCTTTACATTAAAATAAAGGAGATTTTATGAAAAAGATACTCTTCATATTACCTCTCACATTAATTATTCTTGCACAATGCTCCAGAGGTGCCCAATTTCAAAAACTGTATACTATTACAGAAAAAAACTGTCAAAAAATTGACTCCCTTTCTGTAGTTGCAGATAATAATACCAAGTTAATCGCAGATATAAAAGACTCACATTCACAAAGTATCAAAAGTATGGAGGATAAGTTAGTAGCAATAGAAATCATTCAATCAAAAATGTCTATGTTAGAGTCCAAACTGAATAATATCAATTCAAAAGTTTCTTCTCAGCAAGAAATTCTTAATGATTTACAAGCAGAAAGCAAACCAACATCTTCAGAACAAAAGGAAATTTCTTTTGAAAAGTTATATCAGGAAGCAAGAAATTCTTATCTTGATAAGGAATTTCAAAAAAGTATTACAAAATTTACTGAATTTATAAAAAAGTTCCCGGATAACACCTTAGCGGCTAATGCTCAATATTGGATAGGTGAATGTTACTATTCCTTGGAACAGTTTGAAACAGCAATCTTCCATTTTGATAAAGTAGTGATTAATTATCCCGAATCAGAAAAAGTTGTGGATGCCAAACTAAAAATTGCATTTTGCCTTTCTGATATGGGAGAATACGAAGGTGCGTTAACACAATTGCGAGAAATTAAAAAGCATTTTCCTGATTACGAAAGAATGAATATTGTTAGAGATAAAATAATGCAATTAGAAAACAGATAACTTTTTGATACTTGAAATTTGTTGAAGCGAAGCGGAAATCCCGACAGGTCGGGAATACTTGATGTTCTATTATCTTTCCCCAAATTTCAAGTTTCAAGTTTATAGCTTCAAGTATGATGAAAAGAATTATTTTTCTTTTATTGTTAGTGCTCATAGGTTGTGCGCACAAAATCCCTATTTCAGAAATGAATGTTGAGCAACAAATTAAGGCCGCAGATGAACTCTATTCCAGAAAAAAATATCATCTTGCACAAGAAATCTACGAAAAAATAACATTTGAAAGCAAAGGCGATACTCTTGTGAAAAAAGCTCAATATCAATTAGCAAACTGCTATTATAATCTAAAACTTTATGAAGACGCCATTTCTGAATATGAGGAACTCCTCCGACTCTTTCCTGTTTCAAGATATTCAGAAAATTCAGAATTTATGATAGGAATGAGCTGGTTTAAACTCTCTCTCCCTTCTTATTATAGTCAGGAAGAAACGAGGAAAGCAATAGAGCAATTTGAATATTTTCTCTCAAAATATCCATATTCGAAAAAGAGGGCTGAAACCCTTGATGCCCTAAACAAATGTAAAGATAAATTGTTAGAAAAAAAGTACGAAAATGCTTATATTTATTATAAAATGGAATATTATAATGCGGCACTTATGTATTTAAGTGAAATATTCAATGAGAATACAAATGGAGAGATTGACAAGAAATCCTTAATTCTTGCTGCTAAAATTTATAATAAGAAAAAGGATTGGGACTCACTTAATAAGATATTAGAAACATTTACCTTGAAATATCCAGAACATCCATTTATTAAAGAAATTGAAAGATACTTATCTAACAAAAATTGATAAATTAACCACGGAGTTCACTGAAAACACCAAAAAAATTATGTTCGGTGAAACTCGGTGTTTATCCCGTGTAATCCCGATACATCGGGACACGGGGTGAAACGGTGGTAAAGAAAAATGAGACTAGGAATATTAGGCGGAACTTTTGACCCAATCCATTTTGGTCATTTAAAAGTGGCTGAATCTTGCTTAAAAAAATTGAATCTTAATTTAATACTTTTCATCCCTTCAGGCAATCCACCTCTTAAAAAAGTTTCTGCTGATTATATTCATAGATTGAAAATGCTTAAATTGGCACTAAAAGGATATACGCACTTTAAAGTTGTTGAACTTGAAAAGAAAAGATTTGATAATCAACCGACATATACATATAATACCCTAAAAACCATAAAAAAACTGTATCCTAAAGCATACAGGTTCTTCTTAATTGGAGAAGATAATGTTCCAGAACTCAAAAAATGGTATAGATACAAAGAACTTTTCAAATATGCAGAATTTATCGTCCTGACCAGGAATGTAAATTCAAAAAAATCATGGACAAATCTTGAATATTATGATAAACTAAAGTTTGTAAATACGCCTTTAATTGATATATCATCAAATACTATAAGAAATAATGTTATGAATAATCTTCCTATTAAAGGTCTATTACCAAAAAATGTTGAAAACTATATTAAGGAAAATAAACTATATAGTAAACTGATAAACTAGTGAACTGGTAAATCGGTGAATATGAAAGGAGAATGATGAGTAAGTATGTATACTTTTTTGGCGGAGCCAGAGCTGACGGTGACCGCACAATGAAGAATCTTTTAGGTGGTAAGGGCGCAAATTTAGCAGAAATGGTTAACCTCGGAATACCCGTTCCGCCTGGTTTTACTATATCAACAGAAGTCTGTGACTATTTCAATAAGCATAACTTTACTTATCCTAAAACATGGAAGGAAATAGTAAATGAAAATCTGAAAAAACTGGAAACATCTATAAAGAGAGAATTCGGGAATCCTGAAAATCCACTATTGATTTCAGTCCGTTCAGGGGCAGCTGTATCTATGCCAGGAATGATGGATACTATTCTTAACTTAGGATTGAATGATGAGGTGGCAAAGGGGTTTGTCGCCTTGACACATAATCCCCGTTTTGTCTGGGATGCATACCGTAGACTCATTCAGATGTTTGGGAATGTGGTTTTTGGAATAGAATCTGAAAAATTTGAAGATATTATCTCTATTGTGAAAAGTAGTAAAAACATCTCACTTGATATTGAGCTTACTGGTAATGACCTCAAGTATATTGTAAGCGAGTTCAAAAAGTTATATTATAATGAGCTTGGCGAGGAGTTTCCACAAGACCCACGAAAACAACTTTGGTTAGCCATTGATGCGGTTTTCAAGTCCTGGAACAATGAGCGAGCTATCAAATATCGGGAAATAAATGCAATAACAGGGCTTCTGGGTACAGCTGTAAATGTCCAGGCAATGGTATTTGGGAATATGGGTAACGATTGTGCTACTGGTGTGGCATTCACAAGAGACCCGGCTACAGGTGAAGATAAATTCTTTGGAGAATTTCTGGTTAATGCACAAGGCGAAGATGTAGTAGCTGGAATTAGAACTCCACAACAAATTACAAAACAGGATTCTGTAAGTTGGGCAAAGAACAACAATATTTCAGAAGAAATTAGAAAGGAAAAATACCCATCTTTAGAAGAGTTAATGCCACAGGTATATCAGGAACTTTACAAAATTCAGGATAAATTGGAAAAGCATTATAATGATATGCAAGATATTGAATTCACAATCCAGAATGAAGTATTGTATCTCTTGCAGACAAGGACAGGGAAGAGGACGGCAAACGCAGCGGTTAAAATTGCAGTAGATATGGTTAAAGAAGGAATGATTTCTCAAAAAACAGCATTACTAAGAATTCAGCCCGAGCAATTAGACCAGTTACTTCATCCAAGTTTTAGTCCTGAAGAAAAGAAGAAAGCTTTTGATGAAGGCAGATTTCTTGCAAAAGGTTTGCCTGCTTCCCCTGGAGCTGCTGTTGGTAAAGTTGTGTTTTTTGCAGAAGATGCAGTTAAGTGGAAAGAGCGGAATGAAAAAACTATCTTAGTTAGGCCAGAAACTTCGCCAGAAGATATTGCTGGAATGAACTCGGCACAAGGCATATTGACGGCACACGGAGGAATGACATCTCACGCCGCGGTCGTAGCTCGTGGAATGGGAAAATGCTGCGTAGCAGGATGCGGCGATATTGATATAAGCCTCAAGGAAAAAAAGTTTACTGTACAAAATCAGGTAATTTATGAAGGTGATTTTATCTCTTTGGATGGAAGCACTGGAGAGGTTATCAAAGGAGGAGTTGGCACAGTTGCTCCTGAATTGTCAGAAGATTTCGCAGAACTTATGAAATGGGCTGATACGGTTAGTAGATTGGAAGTGCATGCTAATGCAGATACTCCTACTGATGCAAAGGTGGCAAGAAGGTTTGGTGCGATTGGGATTGGACTCTGCCGAACGGAACATATGTTCTTTGGTGGTGATAGGATTGAGTATGTCCGGGGAATGATTTTGGCTGATAACCCAGAAGAAAGAAAACTTCCTCTAACTGAACTAAAGAAGATGCAGACAGAAGATTTCAAAGGCATTTTAGAGGCTATGCAGGGATTTCCTGTAACAATTCGTTTGCTTGACCCTCCGCTCCATGAGTTCCTTCCTGAAAAAAATGACGAGAAAGAGATAAAAAAACTGGCTGAAAAATTTGGTAAAAGTGTACAGAGTATTAAGGCAAAAATTGGTCAACTCTACGAGTTCAATCCAATGCTCGGCCATCGTGGATGTAGATTGGGGATTACCTTTCCAGATATTTATGAGATGCAGGTTGAAGCAATTATTGAATCAGCTTGTTATCTTAAGGAAAAGGGAATTGATGTAAAACCAGAAATTATGATTCCTCTGGTCGGAGATGTAAAGGAATTCCGCATTCTGGAACAAGATGCCAGAAAAATTGCAGAAAAAATTATTAAAAAATATAATGTAAACCTTCATTATACAATTGGAACAATGATAGAGATTCCACGAGCTTGCCTTGTGGCAGATGAGATTGCAAAGGAAGCTGAGTTTTTCTCCTTTGGTACTAACGATTTGACTCAAATGGGTTGCGGATTTTCAAGAGATGATGCGGGAAAATTTCTGAAGGAATATGTAGAATTAGGTATCTATGAGCAAGACCCTTTCCAGGTTCTTGACAGACAAGGTATTGGGCAATTGGTTAAAATCGCTGTTGAAAAAGGAAGAAATGCCAATCCAAATTTAATCATAGGAATCTGTGGAGAACATGGTGGTGAACCAAGTTCCATTGAATTCTGCCATCAGGTCGGACTTGACTATGTAAGCTGCTCACCATATCGGGTGCCAATTGCAAGATTAGCAGCAGCACAAGCTGCA
>JAGGUR010000014.1 GCA_021158425.1 Candidatus Cloacimonadota bacterium
CGATTTTAACAATCAGGACTTGATGTTTTTAGAAGCAATAGCTGACCAATCTGCTATTGCAATTGAAAATGCTGTATTGCATAAAGAGATAGTTAAAAGTGAACGTATGGCAGCAATCGGACAAACAGTGGCAGGACTCGCACACTGTATTAAAAATGTCTTGAATGGTATTCAGGGCGGTTCGTTTATTGTTGATATGGGTATAAAAAACAAAGAGGATTCCAGAATTCAAAAAGGGTGGGATATAGTTAAAAAAAATAATGTTTTTATGCAATCTCTCGTTTTGGATATGCTATCATATTCTAAGGAACGAAAACCAGAATATTTACTAACTGACATTAATGTAATTGTTGAATCCGTTTGTAATTTGATGGAGCAAAAAGCTAAAGAAAAAGGAGTAATTATCACTTGGAAACCAAATCCAGAGCTTACTGAGGTGGATATTGACCCAAAGGGTATCAAAAGATGTGTTCTCAATCTTGTGTCTAATGCAGTGGATGCCTGTGAAAATATAAAAAATGCTCAAATTAATGTGACAACAGAAATTATCAGCAGCAAAAATTTCAAAATTGATATCTCTGATAATGGTATTGGTATGCCTCCTGAGGTTCAGAAAAAATTATTTCAAGTATTCTTCAGCACAAAAGGCTCAAAAGGCACTGGACTTGGTCTCGCTGTTACACACAAAATAATAAAGGAACATAATGGTAATATAAAAGTAAAATCAAAATTGGGCAAAGGAACTACTTTTACTATTGTATTGCCTATAAAAAGAAAGAAAACATCAAAATAAAAAAAGAGTTATTTATTAAGAAGGAGCTGTTATGTCAGATTTAAAAAAGATTCTACTTGTGGATGATGAACAAGATAGTATTGAATTTTGTGAAGCAATGCTTTCAGCAATAGGAAAATTTAATATACAATCTGCTAATAATGGCATTGCTGGTCTCCAGCAAGCTTTAAGCTTCCAGCCAGATTTGATTGTTCTTGATATCCAGATGCCTGGAATGAATGGGTTCCAGGTTTTTAAAGAATTAAAAAAAGAGGCTATTACAAGTAACATTCCAGTTATTATGTTAACTGGAATTGCAACAACCACAGGTCTAAGATACGATGCCAAAGATATGGGAGTTACTTTGGGTGCAGAACCTGAGGCATATATTGATAAACCTGTTGACCCTGAAACATTTCAAAAAACCGTATCAAAATTATTGGGAATATAATTTTTTTCATTTACAGAAATTAATCATAAATAAATCTTTAACTTAAGTAGATTTTATAAAAGTATTATATAACTACAAAAATTAATGAACCAATTCTTTTTGTTTATTTTTAAATGAGGGGTTTAAATAACAGACAGAAACCAAAAGAAATCTTATTTATACGCAACCCTTGCCATGCTTCTTTGGTCAACCGTTGCTTCTGCTTTTAAAATCTCCTTAAAATATTTAAATTTCATTCAATTATTATTTTTTGCTTCCCTCGTTTCTGTAATCCTATTATTTTTTATTCTTCTTATACAAAATAAACTAAAGTTACTAAAAGCCTATACATTTCAAGATTATTTACATTCAGCAGTTCTTGGTTTTTTAAATCCGTTTCTTTATTATCTCGTACTTTTTAAGGCATACTCAATCCTGCCAGCACAAGAAGCAATAACTTTAAACTACACCTGGCCTATAATGCTTGTCATTTTATCTATCCCAATTCTTAGGCAGAGGATAAAATTGATAAGCATTTTGGCTATTGTCATTAGCTTTATTGGTGTCATTATTATTTCAACAAAAGGAAATTTTTCTGCATTGAAATTTTCTAACCTAAAAGGTGACTTGCTTCCACTTGGTAGTGCAGTAATTTGGGGTTTATTCTGGATTTATAACATCAAGGATAAGAGAAATGTAGTTATAAAGTTATTCTTAAATTTTGCATTTGGATTTATTTTTATTCTTATTTTAGGATTACTTAGAGATTTCAGAAAAATAATTATGATTCAAAATTATAGAGGCTTGTTAGGTGCTGTTTATGTAGGAATATTTGAAATGGGAATTACTTTTATAATCTGGTTAAAAGCACTGAAATTATCAAAAACAACAGCACAGGTAAGTAATTTTATTTATTTAACCCCATTCCTTTCCCTTATGATAATAAACATTGTAGTTGGTGAGAGAATACTACTTTCAACTATAATTGGATTGAGTTTTATAGTAGTTGGAATAATTATTCAAAAATATTGCAGTGAATTAAAACAAAATACTGATGTTCAATAAAAGAGATGGATGATTATATCATAAAAATAAAAGAAATTCATTTAACTATAAAAGATAGAATACAATCCAGGCTGAGTGAATTTAGACAAACTGGGTGGACAGGAAGAGATGAGGATATTTTTGCAGAACTTGTTTTTTGTATTTTAACTCCTCAATCAAGAGCAAAATCTTGCTGGAAGGCTGTTGAGAATCTTATAGAAAAAAATCTGCTATTCAAGGGTGATAAAGACAAAATTGCTAAAGAGTTATTTGGAGTAAGATTTAAAAATAATAAATCCAGATATATTGTTGAAGATAGGAGAAACTTTGCGGATGTCTCAAATTTCATCAGAGGTAGCAAAAATGTTTATAAAATAAGAGAATGGTTGGTTAAAAATATAAAGGGCTTAGGCTACAAAGAGGCAAGTCATTTTCTACGAAATATTGGATTAGGAGAAAATATTGCAATCTTAGATAGACATATATTGAAAAACTTGAAATTATTAAAAGTAATTGGTGAAATTCCAAAGCTACTGTCAAAGAAAAAATACCTTGAGATTGAAGAAAAAATGAGAAAATTTTCTAAAGATATAAAAATTCCAATAAGCCATCTTGACCTTGTCTTGTGGTATAAAGAAACAGGTGAGATATTCAAATAATATCCAAAAAACGCTCAATATAGTTTAGAAAAATATATCTTTCACTAATTCATATATCAAATCAAAATTCGTTTTTAAACCAGTATCTTTCGTAGAGAGTCAAAAGTAGGTTAAACTTTTTCTGTAGAGCGACCTTCCTGGGTTGTTTTCACGGTTGAAAGATGCCTTTAATCCTGAACTTTTCTTACAACATAAGGAAGGAAATCTGGTTTTTTAACTACATATTTATCAAATAATCGTAGAAATGGTAGTGATAATAACATCCCCAAAATACCAAAAATAATTTCTAAAACAATACAATTTACTAAGAGGTGAAAAAAGGTACAAATAACCTTAGCGAGAAAAACGCCTGCTATCAAACCAATCAAAGGTAGTCCAAAAATAATAGCAGTACCAAGAATAAAATATTTAGAACTCATACCAACAAATACAAAATCGCCTATCTTTACTCCTATCATATCCTTAACCCATAGTTCCAAATTTTCCTTTTCTGAAGGTTGAACCTTGTATGGAATAATAGAGTGCATACGAATATGTCCTTCTGCCTCCCAATCAAGACGGATGGTACGAATTTTTACACGATTATTTGCAACTTCGATAACCTGAGCAGGCCTTTCACCAATAATCACTAAATCTCCTTTGCTGCCAGGTAACCTTCTTTCACAGCATCAAATATTTTGCGAACAGATTTGGCATTACCTATAATTTTATAAGGAATTTCTAAATCTCCTACCATCTTAGTAATGCTGTCATTAGGCTCTTCTGTCGTAATGCTGAGTATATTTTTGGGTAAGATGTCCATCCAAAGTAGCAAAATTTGTGGGGATAGGCGGAAATATTGTTCTGTTTTTTAGTTCAACTTTGCTTATTTTAATTGGTGTAAAAAGTTTTTTGTATTTTTCCTCGGAAAATCTTTTTTTGTCCATTATCTCTAAAGAAAATATGTCCACTGTCTCGAGTCGTCGTCAATACTTCCTTTATAATATTCTGGTCATCTCAATAATCCCTTCACAATAACATCTACTGCTTCTTCCTCTGTCAAACCTCTTGCCATAAGTGTTTCAAGTTCCTTCTTATTTATCCTCCCTATCGCAGCTTCGTGTGTTACTCTTGCTAATGAGTTATTGACGCTTATTTTTGGGGTAGAGACTGCTTTTGCTCCATCACCATGGACTATTTCATGACAATCTATATGCCCTCTCGTATAAGCTGCGTTACCTTCTATTTCCCCTAAAACATTGCCAAATGCATTATCAACAAGAACAATCCTGCTTTTTGCAGTTCCAGCAGCATAAGTCCCATTTAGGTGAAGCGATTCTCTGACCTCTATTCTATCATCTTTTTTACCATAGACCTTTGTAAGGATATCACATACGCTCCATTCATTTTGTTC
>JAGGUR010000145.1 GCA_021158425.1 Candidatus Cloacimonadota bacterium
AGCCTTGGTAGATATGATAATTCAAAAATTTAAGGATACTAATTTTAAAGTGTTTTTCAATGAACAGGTACCACCAAATGATGCAGGCATTGCGTTAGGCCAGATGTATGGGTATTTATTATGCCACGAAGCACCCCTATCCCGATTCATCGGGAAGTAACGGGGCATGCATCGATACAGAGATGATTTTCGTCAGGGAATGGTCCCTGACAACCCAAGCAAGGCAACACGGCTGTCATGGAGATTCATCCTTCGTCCCGATTTTATCGGGACTACGAAGAACGGACTACTCAATGACAGCAGAAAGGAGATTTTATATGGGCTTAATTGAAAGTTTACGAGAAGAATGTATTCAGATTAGCATTCCAGAAAGTTATCCGCGAGATAAAATTTCTATCCTGCGTGCTATTGCACAATTAGCAAAAAAGAGTCCAATCCTTACTAATCTGAGTGAAGATGATATTTTTAATGGCTTAAATGAGAGAGAGAAGCTGATGTCAACTGGTTTCGGTAAGGGAATCGCAATGCCTCACTGTGCATTGAAAGATATTACTGAATTTGTAATTGGGATATTAACTGTTCCCAATGGCGTTGACTTTGATTCACTTGATGGTAAAAAGACTAAATTATTTGTATTTATGATTTCCCCTGAATCGAAACGAAATGAGCATATACGATTGTTGTCCGGCATTTCCCGAATATTAAATAAGTCTGATTTTGTAGATAGACTTGTTTCTATAAAAAGACCAGAACTTGTCAGAGAAATTTTTTTACAGCATAGTAACATAGAATTTCCCATCAAACCCCAGGAGGAAAGTTATCTGTTTCAGGTAATTATCCAGGATGAAGAAAAATTTAATGATATGCTTACCATTTTTGCAGAGCTGGAAGGTTGCTCTGTATCTGTAGTTGAGGTTAACAATGCGAGTTATTACCTTCGTGCGTTGCCTCTTTTTGCCAGCTTTTGGAATGAAACTCAGAAAGGTTTTAATAGAATGATTATTGCGATTGTCAACAAGTCTTTTTCAAATGATGTATTGCGTAGAATCAACTTGATTATAAATGGGTTGGATAATAAGGAAGATGTTATGGTTATGGTGCAAAAACTTTTTTACTTCAATGGCTCATTGAGTTTGTAAGAGGTTATCTAATATGAATTGGTTACAGATTGGGATTAATAATTTATCAATTCCTGCAATATTTGTCATAGGAGTTGCAACTGTTATAGCATTTTATTTTGGACGCACCATGAAATTTATCAGATTACCTCTAATTATAGGGTATATGCTTTTTGGCATTATCTTAGGTCCATCATTTTTAAATATAGTGAACAGCACTCTCCAGGAGAGTCTCGGGTTCATTACAGAGATTGCTTTAGGATTTGTTGCCTTAAGTATAGGTCTGGAATTGAAATTTTCAGCATTAAAAAGGCAGGGTATGGGAATCGTTTATATTATCTTGCTAGAATCTTTTGGAGCATTTATTTTAGTATTTCTTGCGATATATTTTTTAACTAATAATTTAGCATTAGCCCTGATTTTTGGTGCTGTAGCACCAGCAAGTGCTCCAGCCGGAACGGTTGCAGTCATTCAAGAATACAAAGCAAAAGGGAGTTTGACCAAGGCTCTTTATGCTGTTGTAGGATTTGATGATGGGCTAGGCATAATTATCTTTGGATTTGCGGCTGCTTTTGCACGGAGTATTCTCTTCCATCAAACTGGTGGCACATCTAATGCATGGTTATCGATTTCTCAGCCCATAAAAGAAATCATTTTTAGTTTCATATTAGGCGGAGGTATCGGAATAATATTTTGCATACTTGCAAGAAAGCTCAAAAATCCTACTGATGTTTTTATTCTCACATTCGGTTTTGTACTTGGAATAATAGGGCTTTGTAAAATTCTCCATCTTTCACTTATTCTTACAAATATGATAGTAGGGATTTTAGTTATTAATACGCAACCTGCCCCGTTAATTCGCAAGATTCATGAGCGATTGTCTGAGATAATGCCTTTACTTTTCATACTGTTTTTTACTTTGGCTGGCACAAGTCTTCATATTAATCTACTCCCTTCTTTAGGATTAATAGGTATAGTTTATATTTTAGCCCGTTCAGCTGGGCTTGTAGGTGGCGCTCGTCTTGGTGCAATACTTGGAAAATCTGAAGAGAAAATTAAGAAATATCTTGGTTTGGGAATTCTTTCCCAGGCTGGAGTCGCAATAGGATTAGCATTAATTGTAAAACATGAGTTTAAAGGTCTTGGAAAAGTTGTAGAGGTTGTTAATGGGATTAATGTTACTTCTGGAGACAAAATTGGGGCAGCTGTAATAACTACGGTAACAGCAACCTGTATCTTCTTTGAAATCATTGGTCCGATATTAACCAAGATTGGACTAACTAAAGCTGGTGAGATAAGAAAAACATAGAAATTTTTGTCGTCAAGGATTAGTAGATACGGAAAAAGAAAGAAAAGTAATAAAATGCCAGAAAGAAAATTGTCTAAAGTTTATGTTAAAGATATAAGTGACCTAATTGTTAAGTATCCGTCTACTATAAGCCCAGAAGCTTCCTTGGATGATTTACTTGCAAAAGTAATTGAGAACCCTGTAACCAGACATGTCTATGTCATAGATGATAATAAAGTCCTAATCGGATCCGTCAGGTTAAACAATATAATTGAATATCTGTTTC
>JAGGUR010000132.1 GCA_021158425.1 Candidatus Cloacimonadota bacterium
TAGAACGACCTTTCCGTCTGGTCGCCGAGACCTTCCAGGGTCGTTAATGTAAATAGGCTTTAAATGTGCATTAAGAAAACGAGCAATGCACCTCGTTTTACATTTAGCGAAGACACTAATTAGTATCCATTCGTAAGGTGCTGTTTTCCCGACTTCTTATCGGGATAAGGAGCTTGCGACGACCCCGACATATCGGGAAGGTGGCTTGAATACACACTTTATATCGACTCGTCGTTCCTTACGAGTTGAAAAATCCGAGTTTACAGATAGACACTAATTATAAATTATTAAGGTATGCGTATAGAAGAATTGACTGAAAAGCTTTTACAGGGAGATTTTTATGCTGCTGCGAAATTGATTACATTTCTTGAAAATAATAATCATTCTGAGCAAATAATAAAATCCATCTATCCTTATAGAAAGAAAAGCTATTTGTTAGGTATAACTGGTGCTCCAGGTGTTGGCAAAAGCACTATTACTGATAAATTAATTGATAGATTTCGTAGCCAGAATAAAACAGTTGGAGTAATAGCAATTGACCCAACCAGCCCATTTTCCGGTGGAGCAATCTTAGGAGATAGAATCCGCTTGCAACGACATTCAACTGACAATGGAATTTTTATCAGAAGTATGGGCACACGAGGCCATCTTGGTGGTCTGGCTCCAACTACAAATAACGCTATTACTGTTTTGTCTGTGTTAGGATGTGATTATATTGTGATTGAAACTGTTGGTGTCGGACAATCAGAAGTAGAAATAGTGAAGTATGCTGACACAGTCGTGCTTGTGCTTACACCGGGCTCCGGAGATAGTATTCAAATTATGAAAGCTGGCATAATGGAAATTGGCGATATATTTGTTGTTAATAAATGCGACAGACAAGGTTGTAAAAGGATTGTAACTGGTTTAGAAATATTACAGCAACTTTCAGAAAAGAAAACGAATTATGTCCCGCCAATAGTTGAAACAATTGCTAAAGACAATAAAGGAATTGATGAACTTTATTGTACTATTGAAAATCATAAAAAATTTTTATATGATAATCATATACATACTCGTAAACAAAAGGAAAGAATTGAAAACGAAATCATTTCAATAATTCAAGAAATCCTGTTATCTAATACAAAAGAAAAATTGCAATCTAACAATGAATTGTTAAAAATGGTTGAATCAGTCTATAAAAAGGATACAGACCCTTACTCAATTGCAAATGAAATAATAAACAATAATCTTGCAATAAATAAAAGAAATTAATTATCATAGACACTCTATAATATAAGAGCGATAAAGCGCAAAGAACAAGATTAAAGATTAAAGTTCTAAAAAGATTAAAGATTAATCCGGGTAAATCTGTCCACCCTCCGTCCCGATGAAGTCGGGACTGCGGAGCACGGGTGTAAATCCGTGGCAAGAATAAAGATTAACATCCTTCGTTAATCCCGATGTATCGGGATGGATGTTAGGAAGATGAAAGGGAAAAGATTGGATAGAAACCGGGAGATAGAAAAGATGGCTACCGATTTGAAATTAAGATAATATTTTCAGTGATTCTCGGTGTTCTCGGCCCGCCCGGCATATCCGTCAGCTGACGGAGAAGACAGGTGGTTAATTTTCTTAGAAGTATGAAAAAGGAACAAATTTAAAGATGGAAGGTTTTTATGAAAATTAACATTTTTGAAGATTCAAGATGGGAAAATTTTTTACCTTTAACTTATACACATGCAGTTTTTGACCTCAGATGTGGTATTTTAAAACTACGACAGAAAATTGCTTACTATTATCCTGAGTATGATTATCATCTTATTGTAAGAAAGGATTTAGAGGAACTTTACAAAAATAGATTTCCAGAGCGACATATCAATCAATTAACTAAAAATTCCAATCTTTTCATAAATGGAAGCTTGCTTATTAATGATGAAATCGCAAGAAAAATAAATTCATTATCCGATAATACCGGATTATTTTTTGAGCAAACTTGTATTGCTTTTAAAAAAAACATCAATGCTGATATATCAATTTCATCAAAAGATATACATAAGTTAATGAAAGATATATCGCGAGAGCAATTAAATATCAAACCTATAAATTACATCTGGGAACTCGTTGATAAGAATTCTGAAGCGATTACTAAAGATTTTCAAATTGTCACTAAAAACAAGATAAATTATATTGATAAGAACGAAAACATTCATTTGATTAATACTGAGAAGATATTTATTGGTAAAGATGTAACCATTGCACCAAATGTTGTTCTGGATGCAAGTGCAGGACCAATTTTTCTGGATGATAATAGTATAATTATGGCGAATGCAGTTATATTTGGTCCAGCTTACATTGGTAAAAATAGTATAATTAAAGTTGGAGCAAAAATTTATCATGGAGTATCTGTTGGTAGGGTATGTAAAGTAGGTGGAGAAGTTGAAGAGACAATATTTCAAGGATATTCAAATAAACAACACGATGGATTTCTCGGGCATTCCTATGTTGGTGAATGGGTAAATTTGGGTGCAGATACAAATAACAGTAACTTAAAAAATAATTATAAAAAAGTAAAAGCATATTTTTATCCAGAAAGAAGATATATCAATACAGGAATGCAATTTTTTGGAATGATAATTGGTGACCATTCAAAAAGCGGTATAAATACAATGTTCAATACTGGCTGCGTAGTTGGAATTGGTTGTAACTTATATTCTGCTGATTTATTTAGTGGATTTATACCCTCTTTTAGTTGGGGAACTGCAACGAATTTAAAAGATTACAGAATTAATAAAATATTTGACACAATCAGGCTCGTTAAAAAGAGAAGAGGGCTTAAGTTAGAAGAATTTGAAGAAAAAATTCTGAAAAAATGCTTTGATAATTCTGCAAGATTGAGAGATATTTTTAATAGAAAGAGAAATGGATAAATTAGTTGAAATACGGTTTAAATATGACAGAAAAGGATTTTTTGCTAATTCAAAAAATATAAAACTCCATACAGGGCAATATGTAATTGTTGAAGCTGAAAAAGGAGCTGATATAGGCAGAGTCGCAATGTTTTCTGTTAAGCCTGAGGATGCTTACATAAAGAAGGAGGATATAAAAAAAATTGTACGCTCAGCCAATAATGATGACCTGAAAAGACTTACTCGCGTTCGTAAAAAGGAAAAAGATGCAAAAAAGAAATTTTTAGAAGCATTAGAAAATCAGCCATTTAATATGGACCTGGTTGATGCAGAATATCAGTTTGATGGGAATAAATTAACATTTTATTTTATGGCGGAAAAGCGTGTTGATTTTCGTAATTTTCTTAAAGACCTGGCACAAGTTTTTCGGACACGGATTGAGTTAAGACAGATTAACGAAAAGCAGGAAATAGAGAGACTTGGAGGATTCGGCCCTTGCGGAAGAGAACTTTGCTGTAAGAATCTTAATTTGAATTTTGATAGAGCTACAATCCAAATGGCTAAGCATCAAAATGTAACTGCTACAACTTCCAAAATTATGGGCCCTTGCGGAAAACTATTGTGCTGCCTTGCTTATGAAGAAGATTTTTATTTGGAAAAAGCTAAGGAGTTTCCATCTCTAAATGATGAAATTATATATAAGGGAAAAAGAATGAGAGTAAGCAAAAATAATTATCTGACCTCTACCCTTGAATTAAAAGATGAAGACCAATTTGGAATTACAATCTCTCTGGACGAATATAAATCATTAAAAAACAGGGAAGAATCTAATAGTGGAAGAAAATTTCTCCATCAAAAATAAGAAGGAAGATATGATAGATGTGAAGAAATTAGCCAAAATGATTGACCATACTGAGCTAAAATCAAATTCGGGAGAGAAAAAAATTCTCAATCTTTGTAATGAAGCAAAAATGTTTGGCTTTTATTCAGTATGCATAAATACATCATTTACTAAATTTGCCTACGAACATCTAAAGGAAAGCGAGGTTTTAGTTTGTAATGTAGTCGGTTTTCCACTTGGCGCAAATACGAGTTACACAAAAGCGTGCGAGGCAAAAAAAGCAGTTCAAGAAGGTGCTGAAGAGATTGATATGGTTATAAATGTTGGCGCACTTAGGGATAAAAGATATGATTTTGTAAAAGATGACATAAAGCGAGTTGTAGAAGCAAGTTATCCAGCTCTTGTTAAAGTAATACTTGAGACTTGTTATCTTACTGATGATGAAATTGTCAAAGGCTGTGAACTTGCTGTTAAAGCAGGAGCAAAGTTTGTTAAGACTTCAACTGGCTTCGGTGCTTTTGGTGCTTTTCCAGCCCATATTCAACTTATGAGAAAAACAGTTGGACCTGACATTGGAGTAAAAGCTGCCGGCGGTATAAAAAATTTCAAAGACGCCTGGAGATTGATTAAAGCAGGTGCAACAAGATTAGGTACCAGTGCAAGTGTTGCCATATTAGAAGGAGCATCACTTTATAAATTTGCACCTGAAGCATGGCTTGAGCCTGAAATTCCATGTCACATTTGTCCTTCTCGGTATGCAAAATTAGAAAAAATGCCCAAAGCTGTCTATTCGTACTATAAAAAGAAATGTTTAACCTGTCCTTACAACGAAAAATATAACAAGTTTTACGAATAGAAAAGGAGCTCTTTCATGAATGGATGGATGGGTAAAATTATAAAAGTTGATCTTAGTACAAGAAAACAAGAAACAATCGCAATTGAGGAATCGCTAAGGAGAAAATATCTCGGTGGTAGAGGATTGGGGGTCAAGCTTTATACACAGATATGTTTACCGTTCACAGACCCATTTTCCCCTGAAAATGCTTTGATTTTTCTAACAGGACCCTTGACAGGTACTGTTCTTACATCTGGCCGCTATCAGGTGATTTCACGGTCTCCTCTTACTACTACAATTTGTGATTCAAGCTCTGGAGGAGATTTTGGAGCACTACTTAAAGGAACAGGTATTGATGGAATAATA
>JAGGUR010000103.1 GCA_021158425.1 Candidatus Cloacimonadota bacterium
CATTCAACCGCTCTGGCATCTCTCCAAAACTTTTTTGCCACGAATGACACGAATTTTCACTAACTTTGAATTTTTAAAAACCATTTTCATTGTTCGTGTATGTCCCGATAAATCGGGATCTGCCTTTGGCATGATTCGTGGCTCAATCTTACAATAAAATGGCCTGCCATACGACCCGTCCTCTCCATCCTCCGAAGTATAGAACTTCTACGGAGGATGGGCGCAGTCCCGATTCATCGGGACGGGGGGTGGAAGTTTTAACGAAGTATGGCGGAGAGGGCGGGATTCGAACCCGCGGTTCTGTTTCCAAAACACACGCTTTCCAAGCGTGCTCCTTCAGCCACTCGGACACCTCTCCTTTATATTTAACTACGAATTACACGAATTATACGAATAAATTTCTCATAAACTGTCAAAACTATTCTATAAGAAAAAAATAATTAACCACAAACCACTATTCTGATATTTATCAAGAAAATCAAGAATAAAAATATAACTCAAGAACAAATAAAATATATAAAAAATTTCCCCTTGTGTCTTAGTGCCTTTGTGGCTATATATTTCTCTTATTATCAAAAAATCGCTTCAAAAGTCGGCTGGACTCATTAGCAAGAGTTCCAGATTTTACTTCGGGATTATGATTAAATCGTTTATCTGAAAGCAAATTATATAACGAACCACATGCCCCATTTTTTTCGTCATAGGCACCAAAGATTACTGACTTTACTCTGGATAAAATTATTATTCCAGCACACATAACACAAGGTTCAAGAGTAACATATAATTTACAATCATATAACCATTTGCCGAATTTTTGTTGAGCTTTTTCAATAGCCAATTTTTCTGCATGAGCCAGGGGACTATTTAATCTCTGCGTGCTATTATGTGCTCGGGCAATAAGTTTATCATCACATACCAAAACTGCACCGACCGGAATTTCATCTTCTGCAAAAGCAATTTGTGCTTCTTTTAATGCAATATTCATCCAATATTCATCTGAAAATACTTTCATAATAGATGTACTTCCTTTTTTGTTTATAATTTTCACTGTCAATTTTTAAAAGCATTTTCTTGACATTAATAAAATTTTTCAAGAAAAACTCTTTTTAAAATGGTTAATTATTGAAGATTATGTCAAATACAATATCTGAAGTATATACAGTATGCATAAATGCTTTAATCTACCTTCGGGCTGCAGTTAGTCAGCATATTCTCTTTGCAATTGGAATCTTGCTAATCACTGGATACATACTTGGCAAACTTGCTGAAAAAGTAAAACTGCCTGTAATTACTGGCTACATTATAGCAGGTATACTCTTGGGAGAATCTATTGGTGCAGTAATTGAAGTTAAAATGGTTCACGCCCTACGACCTATTACAGAAGTTGCATTGGGACTGATTGCACTTGTAATTGGAGGTGAATTCTCCAAAGTAAAATTAAAAGCTATTGGCAAGGAAGTTATAATTACCACATTTTTCCAGATAGGAATGACTTTTCTTATAGTAAGCTCAGCATTGATTTTAGTCGGATTTAAGTTTGAATTTGCTCTCCTTTTAGGAGCAATTGCTACTGCAACCGCACCTGCGGCTACAGTGGTCATTGTGCAAAATCTCCGAGCGCGTGGAAAATTCATTGATTACCTTTATGCACTTGTGGCTCTGGATGATGCAGGCTCAGTGCTCCTTTTTAGTATTGTTCTTGCATTAGTAGGCTCTATAATTTCAAAAGCTAATGGCACCTCAGTTGCTATTGGAATTACGATTGCAAAGGCGTTCTGGGAAATATTATTCTCACTCATCATTGGATTCGTGGGAGGATATATTCTGCATAAAGCAACATACAAAAGACAGAATAAAAGTGAGATTATGATTGTCGCTCTGGGTATTGTCTTTATTATAATTGGCCTGGCACATCCACTCCATATCTCACCACTTATGACAAATATGATGGTGGGAGCAACTTTGGTCAACCTATCTGCAAAGAATGAACGGATTTCAAGAATATTAGAATCGCTTACTCCACCGATTTATGCTGCCTTTTTTGCAATTGCAGGAACAGAATTACAGCTTGGCATCTTTACAGGTCCAAAAATTTTATTCTTTGGTTTAATATTCATTCTGGCAAGAATGATTGGCAAATATTCTGGTGTATACTTAGGTGCATCTTGTAGCAAATCAGAGCTAAATATTAGAAACTATCTTGGCTTCTGTATGTTTCCACAAGCCGGGGTGGCAATTGGATTGGTTTTAATGGTTCAAGCATCTCCAATCATAATGAGAGCATCCCCTCAAATACAAAATCTGGCAATCAATATGGTAAACATTGTTATATTCTCCGTATTTGTGAATGAACTTCTGGGACCTCCATTGTCAAAATGGGCAATTATCAAAGGTGCCGAACTGGGAGATGATGTATATTGAGCCACGAAATCACACAAAAAACCACAAAAGGAATTATCAAAATTGGAAATTAAAAAAATACTTATATGACTATTTTTGACAAAGTGTACTACTCATTTGAATTGTCTCTGTGTCAATGCCTGCCTCGTTGCGTCCCGATGAATCGGGATAGGGGTACCTTTGTGGTAAATACTTATCTACCTGTCGGTAGACAGGAAGGAAAATTATGAAACTATATGAGATATTATCTAAAGAATGCTGTAAGGTAAATTTGCTTTCAAGGAAAAAAGAGGATGCTTTAAAAGAATTAGTAAGTCTTCTTAAAAATTCTTCAATTTTGGATAAAATAGATGAGCAGACAATCTTGAATTCTTTATGGAAAAGAGAGAAGCTTGGTAGCACAGGCTTGGGCCAGGGCATTGCAATTCCGCATTCTAAAATTGAAGAACTTTCAGACTTCGTCTTAGCAGTCGCTACATCCGAGAAAGGTGTTCAATTTGAGGCACTTGATAATAAGAAAGTTCGCATATTCTTCCTTATGGTGGGACCCCCTGACAAACCTAATGACCATTTGAAGCTACTATCTGCCATTTCTCTGATGTTGCGAGATGAAAAGATTAGAAATAAACTGCTAAAGGCACCAACTCCAGAAG
>JAGGUR010000114.1 GCA_021158425.1 Candidatus Cloacimonadota bacterium
GAGGGCATAAGCACCTACATTATTCACATCATATTTATTTTCGCGCGATAACATTTCTGGTGTCTTTTCTGCCCGGTGTTGTACTGATAATGTTATGGCTGCAAAAATTGCGGTTAGTAATAATACTATTATTATTAGAACTTTACCCATTTTTCCTCCTAATGGTTTTTTATTTTATTATTTTTCTAATTACTATTTTATACATATAAAAAAAATTTATTAAAATCAGTGTCAATGATTTTATTACGAAAAAATTCTTTTTTCATCTGAAAATCCCTTCTAACCACAAAGGCACAAAGACACAAATTTAAATGTAAAATTACGAATTACAATTAAATTGCAATGATCTTAACACCATTTTTAATGGTGTTTTTATAAACAGGATTATCCCGATATATCGGGATTAGGAACAATTGCAATTGGAATCTGTGCATTCCGTCCCTCAATTTTCATTCTCCTTTGTTGTTCCATATTTTAATACACATTAATTATATCATTATAAATACAAATTTTTAAAATATTGCCATAATACAATTTTATTATTAATAACCCTTTTATCAATATCACCACGATATGTATTTGCAAAAAATTCTATATCAATTCTTACAGAACGAATGTAAGAGAGGGAATCCTGTGTAGAAGTAATTTCATTTTCATTCACATCATAATAAGTAAATTTTAGATTATCAGAATTTTGTGATAATTCAAATGGTCCGAATTCCATTGAGCCGTTGCGCATAAGTTTTAATGAATCATTTTCCTTATAAATTAGTATTGTATCAATACTTGCAGAAACACTATCTTTTATGCGGAACTGAAAAGTGCTATCTGTAGCAAGTAAGACTGCCAAGGAATCAATACCAGCACCGACTTTAGATAAGTATCCATTTGAGATTCCAGGTATTGTTTCTCCCGTATCATCATCAATTGTGCCGGAGATAACTCTTTCTGAAATTTCATTAAGAGTTGTCTGTATATTAGTATTATATCCTACAGCTTGCACATTTGATAAAGCATTAAACATAGCAACGAGGAATAATCCTCCAATAACTACAGCTCCCAGTGCATCTAATAGGCTTCCCATGATTTCTAATTTTAACCCTCCATATCAATAAAAATTTTACTGATAGGTTTATCCCTTGTTCCAATCCAGAGCGTATCAGGTCCCATTGGCGTGCAAAATATAATAATATCAATCTTTTGATATGTACTATCAGGCTCAGAAATATCACCAGAACTATTACAATAATTTGAGTCCCACCAAACATTATAGTCAACATCATTAATTGTCATTGTTGTATCAGGATTACCTGGATTAAAGGGGCTATCTTTATGATAAAAATCATGTATCTCCACAAATGTAGAATTACCAAAAAGTTCAGCATCAATTTTCTGTATATATCTATCTGCAATTTTCAAACCTTGCATTTGGAACATAACTTTATACACTATATCTGTAGCGGTATAGAGATTACTATAGGTTGTAATAAGAATAGTGGAAAACAGCATTACGGCAAGAAGAACGAGTAGCATTTGTCCCATATTCATATTTTATTCCTCTGTTGTTGCATAAGCCACTTCTGAGATAGTAGTAAGCCCATTTCTTATTCTATCTAACCCGGAATCCCTAAGAGATAACATCCCTTGTTTTTCAGCAATGTTTCTAATAAGCTCTTCATCAATTTCTTCTCCGGATTCAACAATAGCTTTTCTTACTTCATGTGAGAAGTATAGGGCTTCACAAATATTTATTCTTCCTTTATATCCTTCAGTGCATTTCTTACAACCTTTTCCTGCTTCGTATATTTTACCGGATTTTAAATCCTCTTCAGTTAGACCAAGTTCAAGTGCAGCCTGATATTTTTCTTTTGATAATGGTTTCTTGCAATATGGGCATAATTTTCTTACTAATCTTTGTGCGACTATAATATTTATTGCATAAGCAAGAAGAAAAGGTTCTATACCCATTTTATAGAGTCGTGATATTGCACTTGGTGCATCATTAGTATGAAGTGTAGAGAATGTCAGATGACCTGTATTAGCCAGTTTAATCGCAACATCAGCAGTAATTTTATCTCTTATTTCACCAACCATTACAATATCAGGGTCATGTCTGAGGATAGAGCGGACAGCATTTTCAAAGCTCATCTTATGTCCAATCTTTAGCTGTCTTGCACCTCTAATCACATATTCTACAGGGTCTTCGCAGGTAAGTACATTTTTTGAAGGGTCTATCACATGATAAAGAGCAGCCATTAAAGTTGTGCTTTTTCCACTACCGGTTGGTCCAGTAAGCAGAACAATGCCTTTGGAAGTACTTATGGCTTTAAGAAAATCCTTCTCAGCTTGTTTTTGAAATCCCAACTTTTCTAAATCGGTTATTACATTTCTATCGTCTATTACTCTTATAACCACGCTTTCAAATCTTCTTTCATATTCTGCGGATATAATAGGTAAGATTGAGACACGAAATCTAATCAGATGACCATCAACAAGACGCTGTGCAAAGCCATCCTGTGCAGTATCTCTTTCAAATCTATCAACACCTGTTGAGCGGTCTTTTACCACTGCAGCTATAGCTTCTGGAGAAGTATTATCCTGCCTATGCCAGCGATGAAGTCTTCCATCAATCCTGAAAAAGAAATCCACACTTGAACGTTGATATGGTATAATATGGATGTCACTTGCTCCTTGTCGTACAGCTTCAACCAGACAAGCTTCAAATAAATTCACCAAAAGACTTTTATTTATCTCTTCATCTAATGCATATTCATCAACACCTGTTACTTTCCCGGTTTCATCTACTTCTTCTATCTGTTCGCCAGCTTCTTCAAGGAGTTCTAAAAATTCATTTTTCTGAGGGGCTATGGTTTCAATAAGTTCTTCTATAATTTTAAGACGACAAAAAACCACTTCATATTTTTTGAATTCTGTATTTAAAGGGATTTTTTCTACGATTTTGTTTGTTGGGTCTGCGGATAGAACTATTAATGTATTTTTTCTTCCATAAGCTATTCTATAGGGTAAAACCTTATTATATAACAGTTCCCTTTTAAAATCTTCAGGAAACCTGGAAAGTATTTCTTTTGTACGCTTTATCTGATTTTGGTCTAATTTGTCCAGGTCTATATCAATTGTGCGGAATGCATAAAGGTCAGCAAGCAGACCATAAATTGCATCGTGGTCTATTCTTAGGTCTGAGGTTAATATTTCCTCTAATCTGCGAGGATTAGAGGGGTCCTCATCAGCCTGAATCATAAGTGCTTTATCAAGCGTCTCTTTATCAATTATTTCTTTTTCAACTAATAATTTTCCTAATCTTGATTTTCCTATCATTCTTCCCTTTAAGTATTATTTTTGACTGATGCACGATATACGGCATACGGTTGCGCTACTAGAAACGGCGAAAGTCCAACGGGTATCGGCTCGTAAAGCGATTAACGGATGACGATTCGAGCTGCGCATTCCCTGCATCCGCGGGGATTGACGATATACGGTCTTTTCATATACTTATACCTATTAATTATCCTGCAAATGTAGAACGAGGTTCATAGCTAATTATCCTTTAACGACCCTGGAAGGTCGTTCTACAACCCTGATTAAATTGGGGGGGCTTTACGGACAAACACTAATTAGACTAATGAAATATGCTTCTGCGGCGCATTTCACGGGGCTGATTTAATTTACATTCCAGCCATACCAGGCATTTCTGGAGAAACAAGTGCAATCTCTGCAGAGACAATAGTTAGTAATGAAATTACAATGCCAATAAAGAGTGCAATTAACGACTGAATTGATTGAATCACATTAGTCATTTTATATGTAGTTTCTTTCTCATAGAATGAGGAAATTTGCCGAGCAGATTGTAGCACATTACCGGTTTCAGCCCCGGTTCTTAATCTACTTAAAGTTGTTTTATTAAATACATTTGCTTTTTCCAATGCTGGCACTAATGACATACCTTCTGTTAACATAAGTGGAATAGTAATCTCTTTAACCCCTTTTTCCATATAAGCATTTCTACATGCTTGAGCAGAAGATGTTAATGCTTCTATATTAGCTTCTGCCCCGGAATAGACAGCGGAGAAAACTCTAAAAAATATCTCAATACTTGATTTATGTAATAGATGCCCAATAATTGGTAATTTAATTAAAAACCTGTCCCTCCATACCCTTCCTTTTGGAGTCTTCCACCAAATAAAAATTGCGATTGAGAAGATTGCAATTATAAGAAACATCCACCACCAATTAGCACCTAAATAATCACTCAGCTTTAATGTAAAAGCAGTCATTGGTGGAACTTTCATTCCGTGCTCAACAAAAATTTTAGCAGTCGCTGGAAATATTGAGACCACAAAATATCCAACAGCAAGTATCATCGCCACGACTGTAACCATTGGGGTTAGTATTGCCTGTTTTAGGCTTTTCCTATACTCCATATCCCTTTCCATAAATTTGGAAGTAGCGGCATAAACCTCACTCATATTACCACTTTTGGTTGCAAGACCGAGCATATAAGCAGGAAATTTCCCAAAGACATCAGAATAGCGTGCAAAAACCTCTGTGCCTTCTTTACCTGCTTTTAACTGACTTTCAATTGCTTTTAATGTTTCTCTTAATGTTGAATTGGATTCTTCTTCGGATAACATACGAAGAATTTTATCATAAGCCATCTTTTCTTTAAGTAGAAACGAGCTAAGATTGATAAACATCATAATGCTTTGTTTAGAAGGCTTTGGATGGAAATCAATCAAAACGGGTTGAATTTTTGCGTCCCTATATCCAATCCTTAATAATGCCCTTTCTACCTCTTGCTTCGTATATGCGGCTTGCTTCCCTTTTAATTTTTTACCTGTAGGAAGTTTTACTGTATAAATAAAGGACTTTTTGCGAAGTATAGAGTTTATTCTTATTCTATGTTTTGTTGCTATTTGTTTTATTAACTGTTTTGCTTTAGATTTGTTATGTGCTAATACTAAACCTTGAACAAGCCTACCATTTAAAGACAC
>JAGGUR010000171.1 GCA_021158425.1 Candidatus Cloacimonadota bacterium
AAAGCACCAAAATGGTATACAAAAGGAGAACTTTCCAATTATCCTGCTGAATTATATTTTATTGGTGTTGGTGAAGGTTCAAGTTATGAAGAGGCACAAACAAAAGCTTCAGCACAAATAGCTTCACAAATTAGTGTATCAATTGAATCGCAAGTTGAAACATTCACAAAAGAATTAGAAGTAGATGACCGTGTTTCGTATACTGACCTGTTTCAATCTTCAATTAATTTAACAGTTAATGAAGTGGTGCAAGGAATAGGGGTTGTAAATCACGAACAATCAGGTGATAAATTTTATGTATTTGCTGTTTTAGACAAAAGCCAATATGCTGCTGGCATAGAAGCAGAATTAGATAAAATGTGGGGTGGAATATTAAAATTGGTAAACGATGGCAGATATTTAATTAATGAGGGAAAAATATTTGCCGGGTTGGAAAATTATATTGATGCCCAGGAATTAGTGACACCCTTTTATACTAAAAAAGCATTCCATGATGCAATATCACCTATTCCATATATTATTACAGAAGATATAACTCTTGCTGGATTAACATCCGAGATTCGCAAGATACTTTCTGGAATACAGATATCAGTTATTTCAGGCAATAATCAAACGGCAAAGGAAGGAACTTTATTGGCAGATCCAATTGTTTTTTCTGCTACATACAAAGCTCAAGATGCTTTTGAAAAGGTACCAATTTCCAATATGCCTTTTACTATTAAATATGAAGATAAAACTCTAATTGAAAAAATTACTACAAATGAAGATGGAGAAGCCGAATGCTGGGTAACTGCGATTTCAACAACTCCAAGTCATGGCAAAGTTATAATCAAACCCAATTTAACTCGTTTGCCGACTTTATATAAAAAATGTCTTATTAATGCACAAGCAATCGCTCAATATAATATTTCCGAAGTAACTCCTATTTCATTTTCTATTTCTATTAGAGATGAGAAAGGAAAGCCCTTACCCAAAGTTGAAAATAAAATTGCAAAATCAGTTGAGAAATCTGGCCATACTGTTTCAAATCAAGCAGGATTACTATTACAAGGAGATGTTTCAGTTGTTGACACAAAAGAAATTGAAGGGTTTAAAGGAAAGCAATTTATAGCTAATTCTGAATTGACCCTTTTCATGATTGTAAAATCCACAGGAGAAAAGGTAAGTAGTTTTTCTGCTTCAGGAAAGGGCGTCAGTTCCAAAAGCGAAAAAAAAGCAATAGAAGCTTCCTATAATAAATTATCAATCAATAAGAAAAATTTTGTGGAAATGTTAGCAGAAGCAGAGGATGCAATTTCAAAGGCGGAACTTTATGCCACTTCAACCGGAAATCCAATACCAGTTACGATAAAATCTACTCCTGATAATGCAAAAATACAGATTAATAGACAGGATTATGGTTTTACAAATAATGAGATTTCCCTTGCTCCTGGCAATTATGAGATTTATCTTAGCAAACCTAAATTTGAAGATGTGGTTCAGATTATTGAAGTGAACGAAGATAAGGAGAATATATTTGTGTTTACTTTGAATCAGATTTCTGAGCAAGAGACACCTTATGTTCCAGGTGGGGAACAGGGATTGAAAGGTGAATATTTTAATCTTTCGCCGTGGGAGGATAAAGAGGGACCAGAAAAAGTTCCACAATTGAATCCTACAACTGTACGGATTGACCCAAGGATTGCGTTCCGTTGGGGAGAGAGAATCCCAGCTCCTGATGTAACCGCTGATTATTTTTATGTTCGCTGGACAGGAAAAATTCATACATCTGTATCTGGCACTTATAAATTCTGCATAGGTGGTTATAAAGAAGGTCTCTGGAAAGGCAGAAATAAACAGCAATGGGGTTGGAGATGGCCTGGTGATGACGATTATGTTGGCAAAGATACTGATATTGGATTTAGATTACTATTTGATGGTAAGAAAGTTTTGAATGAATGGGTTCATGACTTTAATTGGGAACCGGAAAAGACCATATGCTCTGTATTTTTAGAAGGTGATAAATGGCATGACATTAAATTGGAGATATTTGAAAAAACAGGTTATGCTTCCTGTTTCTTATTGTGGCAAACTCCAGGCTCAAGTAAGTTTGAGATTGTTCCATCCGTTGTGCTTAGACTATAATGAAAGGAGAATAATGAAAAAGAAATATATCAATTTGTGTTTTAAATATTTATTTATATTTGCTATTGCCCTGATATTGTCGTCCTGCTTTATTCCAGAAAAGTTCACTGCAAAAGTAGAAATAAATAATGATGGGTCATACTCATTTACCTATGATGGAATATTGACACACGCTTTAGCAAAAGCCGCACTTATGCAAGGTCCTTTGTCAAAAAAAGACAAAGAAGAGATGAAAGAAATTGCGAATAAGTTTAACATAGAGCTTGAGTTCAAAAAGGCCAATTACATCGGAAATGGTCAATTTGAAGTCTTGTATGAAAAAACCGGGAAAGATAGTGAATCATTCTATTTCTTTGATAAAGATTATTGCTTCTTTTCTATTGAGTTTTGTAAAGGTGATACAATTGAAGTATCAG
>JAGGUR010000097.1 GCA_021158425.1 Candidatus Cloacimonadota bacterium
TGAAATACTGCCAAAACTGCTGGATATGAAACTACTGAAGTGATAAAGTGTTTTCCTTTATCTTTGTTTGCATACATTATTCCTTTGATTGCAATATTATTTGCATCTGTTCCGCCAGAAGTAAAAATAATTTCTTTTGGCTCAGCAT
This sequence comes from Candidatus Cloacimonadota bacterium, assembly GCA_021158425.1. Classification (GTDB taxonomy): domain Bacteria; phylum Cloacimonadota; class Cloacimonadia; order JGIOTU-2; family JGIOTU-2; genus JAGMCF01. The sequence continues at coordinate 149 of JAGGUR010000097.1, forward strand.
TTAAAGAATCAGCAATTATTTTTTGCGAGTTCTCAATTACTTCTGCAATCTCAGTCCCAATACTTGTAAAAGGTCCTGGATACCAGAACTTATCTGTTAAATATGGCATCATTGCTTCTAAAACTTCTGGTGCAAGTCTGGAAGTCTTGCAGCAGTCTAAATAAACTTCATCATTTTTCATCTTTCACTCCTTGTAACAGCACGCTGAAAAACACTGATTAGGCGGATTTACACGGATAAAATTAAATATTTAATTAGCGTTCTTCTGTGAGGAATTATTCTCTATCAGAAAGTCTGCCAATGTATATGAATCAAGAAAATCATTAATATGAGTATTAAACTTATTCCAGAAATCTTTAAATATGCAGTTATCAAAAAGTTCACAGGACATATTAACTCTTCGTTCATTACAGTTATGAATACTAGCCTGACCTTCTGCAGATTTAATAATCTGTTTCATTGTTATATCCCCTGGTCTATCTGCAAGAGTATATCCACCGTTCTTGCCCAAAGTAGATTTAACTATACCAGATTTTTTCAGACTGGAAAAAAGTTTCTCAAGATACTTTCGTGGAATATGCTGATTCAAAGCGATTTTGGATATAGAAATTGGCTTCCCATCTTTATTAACAGCCAATTCATACATCGCACGCAAAATATAATCGGCATTTATAGAAATTCTCATGATTGCTTGATTCCTGTAAATTCTTTATCTAAAACATACTAAAATAGTAGGAGTTTGTCAAGGAAAATATGATAAAGATTAAAAATCTTTCCTTCAAGTATAATAAAGATTTCGTGTTAAGGGATATTTCCTTAGAAATTAAAAAACACGATTTTATTGGAATAATCGGACCAAATGGAGCTGGAAAATCTACCTTGACGAAATGCATAAGTGGTTTTCTGAAAAATAATAAAGGCTCAATCTTCCTTGATGACAAACTTATAGATAATTACGACAAAATTGAATTAGCCAAAAGGGTATCTATTGTTACACAGCAGTCTTACTATGAATTTGATTTTTATGTGAAAGATATTGTTCTAATGGGGAGATTCCCGTATCTTAAATTCTGGCAAAATTTCAGGAAATCTGATGAAGAGACAACAGAAAATACACTTACGGAACTGGAATTATCTCATCTGGCAAATAGACGGTTATCTGAACTAAGCGGTGGTGAATTCCAGCTTGTAATGCTCGCAAGAGCTTTAAATCAAAATACTGACATCCTGCTCCTTGATGAACCAGCTGCTCATCTGGATATTCATCATCAGATTAGAATTTTCTCTATACTAAAAAAACTTAATGAAGAACAGAAAAAAACAATAGTTGTTGTTTCACATAATATCAATTTAGCAGCAGAATTTTGTGATAAGATTTTGATTCTGGCAGATGGAGAAATTGCAGACTTCGGTAAAGTAAAAGAAGTTATAGAGGAAAATAAATTATCAAAAATTTATCAGGTCTCTGTGAAGGTAGTGAATAACCCTTTTACACATAAGCCAAATATTGTGTATGATTATGAAAAATAGCCGTCAATTTATATCTTTCAAGTTTCAAGTTTCAAGTTTCAAGTTTCAAATCGCTAATCACTTAAAAGTATGGTCAGCATTGATTTTCATTTTAATACTAATTGCACCAAGTATCTGCTCATCAGAAATCAGAGGAAGAATTATCAGCCAGAGAGATAATCGCCCAATTCCTTTTGTCAAAATTGAATTCTTGCCATATAATCAGGTAACTTTATCAAATGAAAATGGCTATTTTGTTTTAGAGAGTAAAGAAACAAAAGGGAAACTAAAAATCTCTTCTATCGGATACAAAACAAAGGTGATAAAAATTTCACCAAATATTTCAAGCGAACTTTTGATAAAATTGGAAATAGAACCGATAGAAATTCCTGGAATCAGTGTGAAAGGTGAAAGGATAGGCACTCTAACTTATCTTACTAATAATGTAGAGATTGTAGATTTGAATGAGCAAAATTCTGCAAATCTATTTGATGCATTAGAATCAGCTACTGGTGTGGTTATCCATAAGAATTTGGGTGGTGAAAAAACAATTTCTCTAAACGGCTGCAACGCAAAGCAGATAGGAGTTATGATTGATGGTGTTAAAGTAAATGTTGGAGGCAATGCATTTAATATTGGACAAATACCATTAGAAATGGTTGATAAGATAGAAATTGTTTCAGGCAATGCTTCTGCTATATCTGGGGATTCATCTCTTGGAGGAATTGTAAATTTCATATTAAAACATCCTGAAAAAACTGGTTCAGGAAATTCATTCATTTTTGGGGTTGGAAGTTGGGAAAGCTATAAAGGAAATTATTTCGGGAAATTTAATTTGGAAAATACCTCTCTACTTGTAAATATATCCACAGAAAAAGCAAA
>JAGGUR010000169.1 GCA_021158425.1 Candidatus Cloacimonadota bacterium
TTCCTTTTTTATAGTAATGTTTTACCTCTCTCATTTCTGTGACAAGGTCCGCCTTTGCAACCAATTCGGGATGCGCATATCTGCCAGTTATTACAACTTCTTCATTTTTAATATCGTCTAATAATGAGAGAACTTTTGATAATTCCAATAAGTTGAAATCTAATGCAACATTTAATTCATCTAAAATAATCAAATCATACTTTTTTGATTTCAGAACTTCTTTTGCTTTTTTTAGTCCTTTTTCTGCTTCTTTAAAATCTATTGGTTTGGGATTTCTCTTATTCACAAACTCTGGAGTGCCAAACTGAAATACATCAACATTTTTTATTTTATTTAGAAAAACGATTTCTCCATATTTGAAATTTTTTTTCATAAATTGTATTAAGCAAACCTTTTTATTGTGCCCAAGATGTCGGATTGCCAGACCTATTGCAGCAGTAGTTTTTCCTTTGCCGTTACCCGTATAAATTTGTAGCATAAAAATCCTTCTGATTTTGTAAAGATAAAAATGGTGGGTGGTACTGGATTTGAACCGGTGACCCCTACGATGTCAACGTAGTACTCTAACCAACTGAGCTAACCACCCACTTTTAATTTTGTAAAAGATTCTATTCAACAATTTTATTTGTCAAAGGATTTATAAATTTTTATATCATTTTTTCTTTCTCTCATCCGAAAAAACTATACTATACTAAAATTAGACAGGTTTAAGAAAGAAATTATTTAAATTTTAAGTCAAAAAGAATAAAAATTGACATAAAAAATTGCTGATTAAATTTAAGTCCAAAGTGGAGAATTTATGAATATTGTTAGAGGTAAAATTGGTTGGATAGAGGTAATCTGTGGAAGTATGTTTAGCGGAAAAACTGAGGAATTAATACGAAGACTACGCAGAGCAGAAATTGCTAAGCAGAAACTCCAAATTTTCAAACCTATTATTGATAACCGCTATAGCAAAGAATATATTGTTTCCCATAATAAATCAAAAATGACATCTGAATCAGTCGCAAATGCTGAAGAATTATACAAAAATGTTCGTTCAGATACTGAGGTTGTAGGAATAGATGAGGCTCAATTTTTTGATGATAAATTAGTGGACATTTGCAACAAACTTGCCGATGAGGGCAAAAGAGTCATTGTCGCTGGATTAGACCAGGATTATCTTGGTAGACCGTTTCCTCCTATACCAGAATTACTAGCAACTGCTGAATATATTACAAAAACACTTGCAATTTGTGTCAAATGTGGTAACCCTGCAAACAGGACTCAAAGGTTAGTAAAAAGTGATAAAGAAATTTTGGTTGGAGCAGAAGATATTTATGAGGCACGGTGTAGAAAGTGTTTTAAGCCGATAGGGTGAAGAATGATGGATAAGAAAAAAGAAAAGAGAGTATTTGATTTAAATGAACTTTCTCATAAACTGCCTCCCCTTAAATTCGTCATTAATAATTCTATGTTCAATATTCATAATTCAATCTAAATGGAAATAGAAATATGTCTCTATTATATCTAATTGACTGGCTATTAAGAATTTATGTCTGGATTATCATAATCCGAGCTATCATTTCATGGTTCTCACCAAACTATTCAAATCCCTTTATCCATTTTTTGATTACTGTAACAGAGCCAGTTCTATCCCCAATCCGAAGACTTATTCCTATTAGAGGCATAGATATTTCTCCAATAATTGTGATATTGATTATTGAATTTATTCGTAGACAGATTTTTTATTTTATTGTTAAAATGTGAGGTTATATGGATACGAAAATTACTCCAGCGGAGATTCGTGGAAAAGAGTTTTCACGAGTTATGAGTGGCTATAAGAAAGCTGAAGTGAATGAGTTCTTAGAGGAACTCGCGACTCAAACAGAATTACTGCTTGCCACGACCAAAGAATTAGAAAAACAAATTCAAGAAAAGGACAAAAAATTAGATGATTTAGATGAGCAGAAAGACCTCCTTCGTAAAACCTTAATCCTGGCTGAAAAAATCAAGGATGAAACTATAAACAATGCAAAGAATGAAGCAGAAAATATTATTAAGGATGCAGAAATCAGTTCAAGAGAAAAAGTCAAAAAAGCAAAGGATTATCTTAGTATTTTGGAACACGATTTTATCAATCTTAAAGAGAAAAAAATGCAATTTATCGTAAATTTCAAATCCCAATTAAATGCTATGCTTGAAATATTGGAAAGAAATATTCAACAAGAATCTAGTGAACCCAAAAAGAAATCTAACATAGAAATCAAGGGGGAAAAAACATTATAATGAGAAAAATTCTCAAGCATTTACCAGAAACCGTTAATTTTATAAAACAACAGTATAAGAAAAGGATTGATACAGCTATAATCTTAGGTACTGGATTAAATGAGGTAGCCTCTTCTGTTGCCCCGGAATTGATAATTCCATATGAAAAGATTCCACATTTTCAAGTTTCAACTGCTCCATCTCATAAAGGAAGAATGATTTTTGGAAGAATGGCTGGCAAACGAATCGCAATTATGCAAGGCAGACTCCATTGCTACGAAGGCTATACCCCTTTAGAAACGACATATCCAATATTTACTCTTAAAAAGATTGGAGTGCAGAATTTGATTATTACAAATGCAGCTGGCTCATTAAACAAGAATTTACAGAAAGGAGACCTGGTAATAATCACTGACCATATCAATCTAACAGGCCAGAATCCGCTAATAGGACTGAATGATAACAACCTAGGCCCCAGATTTCCAAGTATGCACGATGCTTACAACAATGAATTTATCAAATTAGCAGAGGATGTGGCACAAAAGAATAATATTCCGATTAAAACCGGTATTTATGCAGGACTTTTGGGACCAAATTTGGAGACCGCGGCTGAGTGTAAAATGCTAAAAGTTATTGGTGCTGATATGGTTGGACTTTCTACGGTTCATGAAGTTATTGTGGGAGTTTATCTTCAAATGAAGATAATGGCTATTTCAATCATTACCAATTTATCCAATCTATTTCATAAAGATAGACACTTACAAAATGAAATTGAAAAGACAGCACATAATTCACAAGATAGATTAAGAATCTTATTAGAAAATTTCTTAAAAAGTTTATAATGAATAGGAGTAGTTTATTATGAATAAAGAAAAGTTAGAATTCTTCAAAAATTTGCTACTTGTGGAAAGAGAGAGAACAGTAAAGATTATTGAGAAGATAGATAAAACATGGAGCAAATCCATTAGAGAGTCTGTTGGTGATATTTCCGCTTACGCCACACATATGGCTGACCTTGGCACTGATTCTAATGAGAGAGAAAAAGAAACTTATATGCTTGAAAGAGAATTGAAAAATCTCAAAAAACTGGATCAAGCTTTAAAAAGAATTTATGATAATACTTATGGAATTTGCAGATTCTGCGGTAAAGAAATATCTGAGAGTCGCTTGCGAGCAATTCCATTTGCAGAATTTTGTATAAAATGCCAACGAAACGAAGAAAGGATTAACAATAATAATCGGAAAATATAATAATTTAAAGAAGTATTTGTTACTCTTCTTGATTTTTCTTTCTTTAGACCAGTTCTCAAAAATAGGTATAAGAAATTTTTTTTCTAGCAATGTAAGAAACAGTCATAATATACTTGGCGATTTTTTTCGTATTACTTATACACGGAATTCTGGTGCTGTTTTTGGTATATCTATTGGTTCGGGGATTCTTAATCAAATATTGTTTATAATAATTTCAATTATTGCAATTTGCATATTAATATATCTTTTTTTAAAGGATACACATCCATTAGTTAATATGGGTTTTACGCTAATTTTAAGTGGTGCGGTCGGTAACCTTATTGACAGGATTGCTTTCGGAAATGTAACTGATTTTCTTGACTTTGATTTTCCGGATTTCATAATACAACGATGGTATATTTTTAATATTGCAGACTCCTGCATTGTTATAGGAGTAATAATTTTAGTGATTTATTATTTGTTTGTAGAGAAATCTGTGAAAGCAGAAAAAAACTCTGCAAGGAGAAAGAATGAAGTATAAATATTTATTATTGATTTTACTTTTTTGTTTACCCACAATAATTTTATCAGCTACAACTATCTATGATATTCAATATACAACTATTCCTGGAAGCGATGGCACATATCCTTCAACGATGGAAGGACAAACTGTAACGGTTACTGGAATTGTTACTGCAAATAATTACTACTCTTCTGGTAACAGCAACAGGTTCTTTATGTCTACGCAAGAAGGTGGTGAATGGAATGGTATTTTTGTTTTTAATTATGACTATGAGGTTGAATTGGGAGATCAAGTAGAAGTAACAGGTAAAGTTTCAGAATATTATGGCTTTACTGAAATCGGAAATATTAGTGCTCTATCAATCTTAAGTTCTGGGAATCAAGTTCCAGCCCCAGTAGAAATTTCAACAAATGAACTTGCTACAGAAGAAGCCTATGAAGGTGTACTTGTTAAAATTAGGAATGTTACGGTTACTCAAACCCCAGATGAGCATGGACAATGGTATGTTGATGATGGCTCTGGTCAATGCCAGATTGATGATGGAATTTATGAATATCCAAATCCTCAGATTGGGAACGAATTTATCTCTATTACCGGGGCTGTTGATTATAGTTATGATGAATATGGCCTTAATCCAAGAAGTGAAGAAGATTTTGTAACTGGGGGAGATATAACCCCACCGACAATTACTTCTGCAAATGCAACTTCCTCAACAAATGTGAATTTAGTCTTCAGTGAAAAAGTCTCGCAGGAAACCGCTGAAGTTATAAGCAACTACAGCATAAACGGATTAACAGTTTTAGATGCCAATCTTCAAGCCGATAGCATAACTGTGGAATTAACAACATCAGAACAGACAGAAGGTGAGATATATACAATTACAGTAAATAATGTAGAAGATTTAGCTGGGAATCCGATTATTGCAAATAGCACAATAAATTTTACAGGTTATCAATCTGGGGGCGGAGAAAATGACCTATTCTTCTCAGAATATATTGAAGGTAGTTCTCAGAATAAGGCATTAGAAATCTATAACGGCACGGATTCTGAAATTAGCCTTTCAAATTACAGAATAGCTCAATCTGTAAATGGTAATGGCTGGCTATACTGGCATACTTTTCCTGATGGTGCATCAATTGCATCTGGTGATGTATGGGTTATAACTACTGATGAAGCAGACGGCGAATTGCAAGCAGTGGCTGATGAAATCTTGTCTTATCCAAGCGTGGTTCATTTCAGTGGAAACGATGCAAGGGGTTTGGAAAAAACTACAGATGGCGGTTCAACATGGACCCTTATAGATGTTATCGGTATACCCGATGAAAATCCTGGCGACGGTTGGAATGTCGCTGGAGTTACGAATGCAACAAAAGACCATACTCTTGTAAGAAAAGCAACAATAACACAAGGCAATACTGATTGGAACTCCTCTGCAGGAACTAATACTGATAATTCCGAATGGATTGTCTATCCTCAAGATACCTTTGATTATCTTGGCTCACACACATTTACTGGAGGCGGCGGAGATACAACCCCACCATCAATTACAAATATAATCGCATTATCATTAACATCTGTCCAGATTTCCTTTAGTGAAGCTATAAACGATACAATGGCAGAAGATGAAACAAATTACTCTATTACTCCGTTATTAAA
>JAGGUR010000172.1 GCA_021158425.1 Candidatus Cloacimonadota bacterium
AAAAAATGGGTAAAATAATCGGTATAGATTTGGGAACAACAAACAGTTGCGTCTCTGTGATGGAAGGCGGAAAGCCAACTGTTATCCCAAATTCTGAAGGCGGAAGAACAACGCCATCTGTGGTTGGCTTCACAAAAGATGGAGAAAGATTAGTCGGACAGCTTGCAAAACACCAGCTTATTACTAACCCAGAGAATACAGTTTATTCTATTAAAAGATTTATGGGAAGAAAGAAAAGTGAAGTAACTCGTGAAGAGACAGAGGTTTCTTTCAAGATAAAAGCTGGTTCAAAAGATGAAGTGATAATTCACATTCCTAATGAAAAGAAAGATTTTACTCCTCAAGAGATATCAGCATTCATTCTCAAAAAGATGAAAGAAACAGCAGAAGAATATCTTGGAACAAAAATAGAAGAAGCTGTTATCACCGTTCCAGCATATTTTAATGATGCTCAAAGACAGGCAACAAAAGACGCTGGAAAGATAGCTGGATTAAAAGTAGAACGAATAATTAATGAACCAACAGCAGCCGCATTAGCTTATGGTCTTGATAAAAAGAAAGATGAAAAAATTGCAGTTTATGACTTTGGCGGTGGAACATTTGATATATCTATCCTTGAAATTGGCGAAGGGGTTGTTGAAGTCCTTTCTACTAACGGTAATACACATCTTGGAGGAGATGATTTTGATAAAAGAATTAGTGATTGGATAATTGAAGAATTTAAAAAAAGCGATGGAATTGACCTCACCAAAGACCCAATGGCAATGCAGAGAATTCGGGAAGCTTCTGAAAAGGCAAAAATTGAATTGAGTGGAACTCAATCTACCAATATTAACCTCCCATATATTACTGCAGATACCAGTGGTCCAAAACATCTATCCCTTAACTTAACCAGAGCACAATTTAACAGAATGATTGATGACCTGATAGAAGATAGCATAGGTCCTTGCAAATTAGCAATAAAAGATGCAAAAATAACCGTTGATGATATTGATGAGGTTATTCTGGTTGGTGGTTCTACCCGTGTCCCAGCAGTCCTTGATGCTGTTAAAAATTTCTTTAAAAAAGAACCTAATAAAAGCGTTAATCCAGATGAAGTTGTTGCAATAGGGGCATCCATTCAAGGCGGAATCTTAGCAGGCGATGAAAATCTAAAAGATATTCTACTCTTAGATGTAACTCCTCTATCATTAGGCATTGAAACCCTTGGCGGTGTGATGACAAAATTAATTGAGCGAAATACAACTATACCTGTAAAGAAAAGTCAGATATTTTCTACTGCTGCTGATAATCAGACTGCTGTATCTATTAATGTTTTGCAGGGTGAAAGAGAGATGGCTGCACACAATAGAACTTTAGGACGATTTGACCTTGTTGGCATTCCTCCGGCTCCACGAGGCATTCCTCAGATAGAAGTTACTTTTGATATTGATGCAAATGGTATTCTAAATGTTTCTGCCTTAGATAAAGGAACTGGCAAGAAGCAGCAAATCAAGATAGATAAAAGTGGTGCTCTTGATGAGTCTGAAATAGATAGAATGGTAAGAGAAGCAGAAGAACATGCTGAAGAGGATAAAAAATTAAAAGAACGTGTGCAAGCAAGAAATGAATTTGATACCTTGATTTTTACTACAGAAAAATCCCTTAAGGAACATGGAGATAAACTTAATCCAAAAGATAAAGAAGAGATTGAAAAAGCAATTAAAGAAGCAAAGGAAAAATTAACAAGTGAAGATATTGAAGTATTAAAGAAAGCAAGAGAAGAATTTGAGAAAAAAGCACAAAAAATAGGAGAAATTGTTTATCAAGAAGCTATTAAACAGCAGCAAGCGCAACAAGCACAACAGGCAAAAGAACAAGCTCAAAAAGCTGAAGAGAAGACAAAAAAAGAAACATCAGAAAAGAAATCTGAACCAGGTGATGGAGAAGCTGTTGATGCTGACTTTGAAGTTGTAGATGATAAATAACCATGGACTACACGAACTAACACGGACAACTTAGTTTTTCCTTATTAACTTTATTTATATCGATTCTTGATTATCCGCCAATGGTGTACAAAGAATCCGTCTCCGACATAGATCTACCAATGGAAAGATTCACAGTAAAAATAATAAATAAATTCAGTTAGTGCGAGTTCGTGTTTGTTCGTGGCAAGATAATAATAAATTATGGCAAAACGAGATTATTACGAAGTATTAGGTGTTGACAAAAATGCTGGTAATAGCGAAATAAAAAGTGCTTACCGCAGACTTGCAATGAAGTATCACCCTGACAAAAACAGGGATGACCCAGATGCTGCTGAAAAATTTAAAGAAGCATCAGAAGCCTATGAAGTTCTAAGTGACCCTAAAAAAAGAAACCTTTATGACCAGTTTGGCCATGCAGGTGTTGATTCTCAGTTTGGTGCAGGTGGATTCCAATGGTCAGATTTTACCCATGCTGGTGATTTTTCTGACATTTTTGGTGACCTTGGAGGAATATTTGAAAACTTTTTTGGAGGTGCTTTTAGAGGATTCGGAGCACGAACTCGCCGCTATTCAGCCAATCGTGGTGAGGATTTGAAAATCTCTCTATCCCTTACATTAGAAGAAATCGCAACAGGTGTTTCTAAAAAAATTAAAGTAAGCACAAAAAGTGAATGCGAATTTTGTCATGGAACTGGCTCTGCTGACGGCAAAATTTCCACCTGTCCACAATGCAATGGTACAGGGCAGGTAAGACAGGTAAGACAGTCATTCTTTGGTCAGATGTCCACCATTTCTACCTGCCCAAAATGTCAAGGTAAAGGAACGATAATAAAAAACAAATGCCCACACTGCTATGGAGAAGGACGAATTCCTAAAGTAAAAACTGTAAAAATTGATATACCAGCTGGCATTGCCGACGGACAATATCTAAAGCTGCGAGGTCAAGGAAATGCTGGTAAACAAGGTGGACCTTCAGGTGATATATTGGTATTCATAAAAGAGAAAAGAAATGACATATTTGAAAGAGATGGACAAGATTTGATTTGTACTTTTCCAATAACCGTTAGTAAGGCTGTTCTGGGAGGAAGTATTGATGTCCCAACTTTACAGAAGCATATTAAAATGAAGATACCTTCCGGAACTCAATCCGAAAAAGTTTTCAGACTTAGAGGTCAGGGATTACCATATCTTAACAGTTCAAGAAGAGGTGATTTATATGTTAAAATAATTGTTGTAATTCCAACTAAACTCTCAAGTAATGAGCGGGAATTATATAAAAAATTAGAGCTTTTTGACGAAAAAAGAAATTTAAAACCCGGAAAAACCTTCTTTGAAAAACTAAAAGAATACTTTGTTTAAAGTTAACTACTTCATGTTAGAGGTTGACCTGCCTTTGCTGGATAAACACATAAAGGGCAACAATCCGTCTTTCAGTCTTAAACCTCAGACAGGAGAAATAAATCATTTTATTAAAATAGAAAAATTATTGACAGTATAATAACATCCATGCTTTTTGACAAACATCTTAATTAAGCACAAATAAAGATAGTTAACAGAACTAATAGGATTTATGATTTAAAAATAATAAGATCTCTAATTATTTTACTTTATTACCTAAATCCTGTCAAATTCATAGGAAAATATGAAAATCGGAGTTATTGGCGTAGGACACCTCGGACAGCATCATGCACGGATTTTTTCAGAATTAGATGATTCTGAACTTATTGGAGTGTATGATATTGACTTTCAAAGAGCAGAGACTATTGCTCAACAAAATCATTGTAAGAAATTCCAGTCAGTAAAGGACTTATTAAAAAAAGTTGATGCTGTAAGTATCGCTACTCCGACTACAACTCATTTCAATTATTGTAAAGAAAGTCTAAACGCGGGAAAACACATTTTCGTTGAAAAACCGATTTGCAGTAATTTAGAAGATGCAAAAGAATTGGTTTCTATTGCAGAAAATAACAATCTGAAAATCCAGGTTGGACATATTGAACGGTTTAATCCAGCAATTATGGCTCTTTCTAAAATTTTGCTCAACCCAATTTTTATTGAGGCAAATCGCATAGCACCTTTTACACCCCGCGGAAGTGATGTGCCTGTAGTTCTTGACTTAATGATTCATGATATTGATATTATCTTATCGCTGATGAGAACCAGAGTAAAAAACATAAAAGCAGTCGGTATCCCTATATTGACAAACGATATTGACATTGCAAATGCAAAAATAGAGTTTGAAAATGGCGCACTGGCAAATATTACTGCCAGCCGTATCTCTTTAAAGCGAGAAAGAAAAATCAGATTCTTTCAGAAAAATATGTATATCTCCTTAGACTATCAAAAAAAAGATGTGCAGGTAGTTAAAAAAAGTGTTGAAATAGAACAAGTTATGAAAGAAATAATGTCAGGAAAAAGGCAGCCAGATATTTCAGAATTGTATAATAGGCAAAAGTTGGAAATCATTGAAAAAGAACCATTAAAATCAGAACTAGAAAATTTTGTTGATGCCATTCAAAATAATAAACGACCCATTGTTAATGGTCGGGATGGATATGAAGCACTAAGAGTTGCTTTTATGATTATGAAAGATATTGAAAAAAACAGAAAGGAATCTAAACTAATTTAACACTTATGACAAAGAAAGTATATTTGAAAAACATTGATAAGTATGAGGGGGAAAAAGTTCTCATTGAAGGTTGGATTAGAAATAAACGTTCAAGTGGTAAAATCCAATTCCTGATAATTCGTGATGGCACTGATGAAATCCAGGCAGTTGCATTCAAACCAAACTTATCGGACGAAATATTTGATAAATGTGAATCATTAACTCTGGAATCATCAGTAAGAGTATATGGAATAGTAAAATCAGAAAAAAGGTCTCCTACTGGTTACGAAATTGAACTTACTGATATTGATATTATTCAGATTTCAGATGAATTTCCAATTCAGAAAAAAGAGCACGGCATCACTTTCTTGTTAGACAACCGACATCTCTGGCTACGGTCACGCAAACAAATTGCTATGCTAAAAATCCGTCATACAGTCTATTACGCAATTTGTGACTATCTGAATGATAATGGATTCTACAGATTTGATTCTCCTATATTGACTCCAAATGCATGCGAAGGAACAACTACACTATTTGAAGTTCCCTACTTTGATGAGGGATATGCATATCTATCACAATCAGGCCAACTTTATTTAGAACCAGGAATTACGGCATTGGGAAAGGTATATGATTTTGGACCTGTTTTCCGAGCTGAAAAATCTAAAACCAGAAAACATCTCACTGAATTCTGGATGATGGATGCTGAGGCAGCTTTTGTTGAACATAAAGAAAATATGAAAATTCAAGAAGAATTGATTCGCTTTGTAATCAATTCTGTTCTTGAAAAAAATAAAAAAGAATTATGCACTTTAGAAAGAGATATTGAAAAACTCAAGAAAGCAGATGCACCATTCAAAATAATCACTTACAAAGAAATGATAGACATTCTACAAACCAAAGGTTCAACAATTCAATATGGCGATGACTTGGGAGCTCAAGAAGAAGAAATGCTCACTGATGATTCAGAAGTCCCAATCTTTGTAGAGAAATGGCCTAAAGAAACTAAAGCGTTTTATATGAAATTGGACAAAGACAATCCTGGATTATCTTTGTGTGCAGATTTAATAGCTCCAGAAAAATTTGGTGAAATCATCGGCGGTTCTCAAAGAGAAGATGATTACAATATTCTGAAGGCAAGAATAGAGAAAGAAAACTATCCATTGAAGGATTATCAATGGTATCTGGACCTAAGAAAATACGGCTCTGTGCCTCACAGCGGTTTTGGTGTTGGATTGGAAAGATTGATTGGTTGGATGTCTGGAGTTAAACATATTCGGGAAGCAATCCCTTTTCCGAGGATGATAAATAGACTGAGTCCGTAATGGAAAAGTAAATTAAGGCAAAATCTCCCAATATATATGTTAACTTAACAATTCTTATTTTTGAAAACTAAAAAAAA
>JAGGUR010000094.1 GCA_021158425.1 Candidatus Cloacimonadota bacterium
AATTAGTGCAGTAAATATAATTACTAATAGCCTTTTCATTTTTCCTCCAAATATTTAGACTTTTTCTTAACATTTTTTTACTATCTAAGAAATTTTTTGTCAAATTTTTTATTCTAACTTTATCATTTTTTTAATAATTATATTTTCCACTGCATTTCTGACAGATGTGAAGAAAACCCGAGTCTAGTTTGCAAGGTCTTTTCTAACTGCTTTATATAGCAGGCTAAAGTTAATAAAGATAAATTCTTCATATTAATTAACTCCAAAATTGCAAACCCGACTCGGGTTTTCCTATAAATTATCAATTTCTGTCAAGTTTTAGCATTTTGAAGATATTACACTCTTTTTTATTATCAATTTTATAGAAATAGATACCAGAACAAACTTCATTTCCTGCGTTATCTCTGCCATCCCATTCAATTGAAAATTGACAATTGACAATTGACAATTTCTTTACAAGTTGTCCTTTGATATTATAGATTTCTATCTTTGCCTGCCCGGGCGTATCCGCCAGCTGGCGGAGAAGCCTGGTGGCTAATTTAAACGGAATTGTTGTAGAAGAACTAAACGGATTTGGATAATTCTGTCCTAAATGAAATTCTTCTTCACCAATAGGTTGTTCATCAACAGAAATTATCTCTAACTCATACGAATAGTATTCATCAAACTCAATATCTTCATTCCCATTTCCAGTTGGCAACTGATAAAGAAGTAAACCATTGTCTTCTGTCTCATATTCACCTACTGCAATATAAAAACTATCAACAAATCCTAATTCATCAGAAATTGAAAAATATCCTTCCAGAACTGTTCCTGAAGCAGAACCGCATACTCCTTGAGCATCAAACCAACTATTATAATTATTGGTTCCTTCATTTGCGAGATATAATTCCCAATTTGCAACATTTCCAGATTTTTCCCATGGAGCACTCCACATTTCATCAAAGCTTGTAGTAATTAACACAAACATATCAGTTATATAAGAAGCTGGTGTAGTAGCCACATAAATAAAGTCATCTTGTTCTGCAATCCATAATTCAATTTCTCCTGATAAAAGAATCAGCTCAGCTTCATCATCCAAATTTCCATCCATCACAAAAGGAATGGTTCCGCCTGATATATAAACATGCCAGTCCAGCCCGTTATTATTATCCCAATTTCCCTGTCCGTCAGTAAAGCAGAAATCTATTGTATTTGTCCCAACCTCAATCAAGAAAGAGTATTCCCATAAAGTATCTTGTTCATTATAGGACATTGCATAATCTTCTACATTCTGCCATCCATTGATTCCGAGATGAATATAAAGTTGAGTAACATCAAAGAGTGGACCATTTGCTCCATAAGTTATGGTCAGTGTATCTCCTACCTCAGGATTTTCTGGAGACCAGTTTACATAATCAGTTCCTGAACCATTTCCCTCTCCAATATACACATGCTGGATTGGAGATTTCTTGACATTCCCAAAATTATCAATTGCTTCTACATAGTAATCTATCAGGCAATTTGTTAAATCAACAATCTCTGCATAATATTCGTTCGCAATATAATCGGGCATTACAAAGAAGTCTATCTCGGGGTTTCCTGTTACATTTCCTGCTGGAAAAATCCTTTCTGTCATTGCAATTGATTGCCAGTCTGCAACACCACTCCCACCTGCATAAGTCTCATTATCATTATCAGATAAAGGATTAATACCATCGTTATCAATACGATACTTTACTTCAACTGATTGTAAGCCTGAGACATCATAGATAAAAGTCCAGATATAGAAATCACTTGGATTGTCATGTTCTTGATAATTATAAATAGGTCCAAAACCTTTTCCTCCAGGATTGTATGGAAATCTTTGTGGAATGAAAATTGTTGGTGCAACATTATCCTCACCTGGATGAGCATTTATTTCATAATCAGCAAATTCAGTTGCATTATTGCACGCAATTGTCTGTTTTACTTCCATATCCAATGTAGTTCCGAAATACATATATCCACTGGTCAAGGCAGGCAGAAAAAAGTGCCATGTTAATTCCGCATTATTTGAAGAAGCATCTGGATAGACAATCCTTGCAATATCAACTGAAGCGACTAAATCCTCGGCAGTTTCTACACGATTTTCAGCAGCAGTAATAACTGCCCAGTTTCTTGCATCTTCAGTCCATCCATTCGGGTCAAACTGGTAATTTCCATCATACATAGGCCAGAGCCAGTTAATGAACTGAGGATGTCCCCAATCATTTGCAGCATTGACCCAACTGCCATCTTCAATATGGACAATATCGTCTTCTGGAACAGGATTATTATCAAGGAATTGCTGAATAGTTGATGGAATATAACCTTGAGAAGCAGCTGCATTGGCAAAGTCAGGAACTGATTCCATATAATAACTGTAGCCTCCACCCCAGGCATTATCGCCGTCATGAGCCATCAAAACGATGGAAGGATGGTTTGGGTCATTGAATGGTGCAATATAATTGTCAATATCATCTGTTCCCATTGGTGCATAACCGTTTTTATAACTAAGCAGGTCACTCATTGGCACAACTGTAATTTTGTATTCTTCCCCTGTTTCCGGGTCAACATATTTGGCTTTATGTGCTTGATAACAGAAAGGAGCGGAAAAGGTTCCACCTCTGCCATCAATCTGCCCGCTCCACCAATTAACGCCATCAGGACCTAAAATATCAGCTTGATTTGGAGGGTCAATATTGCAGCCAGCAGTTCCATAGGTTAAAGGATAATCCTGACAGGTGCGTGCTAAATGGCTGTTTGCAATAACAACCCATTCTATACCCTCTTCAACTAAGGTTTTAATTATTCTTTCTGAAAATGAACATTCTGCCGGCCAGAATCCCTGTGAATAATATGGAGTTGTGCCAAAGGTTAAATTGTAAATATATTGGTGAGCTTGAATTTCTTTGTGTAAGGCATTTTCATCTATCAAAGGAGCTAAAGCGTGATGAAAAGTAAAAGCTGTAATATCCATACGAGGATTGCCACCAGAAGTTTGCCAGTTTCTTGCTTGCTGAAAACTGCTTTCCCAGCTTGAATAATAAGCCCACTGTCCGGCATCAGCGAGACTATTTACATTTTCAATCAAACAGCCGGAATAATTAACCTGTGCTCCAGCATCAGGAAGTCCGAGCAAAGTTGCAACAGCATCTCTGGGTCTATATTGGTAAACTGCTACTCTATCATCCTTGTCAAAGATGTCTTGCAAGTTACTTAACGGATGCTGAAGCCCATCAGGATACCAGTTACCATCATTATCCTTAAGCCATTGAGATTCCCAGCAGGTTTGATAATGATACGGATTCCATACACTTTTATCGGGCCAGTAGATTGGTTGCTGCAAATGCCAGAGATAGGTTGTATGAACAGGAGCGGAATTCATAGTCGGAATAAATAAACACAAGAAAATTAACAGAAATAAAATATATTTTCGCAAAATATTCATCAGGGATAAAGTCTAAAAAGCTCGAGTCGGGTTTCTTAAGATTAAACCCGACTCGGGTTTTACATATATTTATTTCATTTGACCAAAACCATCTTCTTGACTTCATTAAAGTTGTCAGTTTTGAGTTGATAGAAATATACACCGTTTGGTAGATTCTTTGGAGTCCATTGTTCTGTATAGTCATCAACAAGCCTTTCTTCATTTACTATTTCTTTAACTAATTCACCTAAAACACTATATACTTTCAATTCAACATGTCGGTTAGTTAGTTCAATTCCACCCACTCTGAATCCAAAATGTATTGTATTCCCTAATGTGGCAGGATTTGGATAACAATTATCAAATTGTGTAGAAACAAAATTAATTTCTCCATTGTTATCAATATCTCCGGGTTCATATATAATAGAACCATATACATCACTGGTTCCACCAAGATTTACAACCTCAAGCCAGTAATAATATGTGGTATAATATGGGTCTGCGGTTTCGTCAGTAAATGAATAATTATTCATATTCGTAGTAGTTCCATGTCCGTCTATTAAATCAATGTTGATTTTATCAGCTTCGCCAAAAACATCTTCTGTATTACGATAGATGTTGAATCCATTCACATCAGTTTCACTTGCAGTTTGCCAGCAGATAGTGACAAATTCGTTTACATAACTGGCAGTGAAGGAGGAAAGTTCTAC
>JAGGUR010000033.1 GCA_021158425.1 Candidatus Cloacimonadota bacterium
CTCTAATATCATGAAATTTTTTTAGTTTTTCTTCCTGGTCAATATTAACAATTCTATCTGGATTTTGATGTAAATATAATAAATCGCCAAACCATAACACAAGGAAGTCAAGAATGTCTTTTAATAAGTCTTTATTGCGATTTTGTTTAAAGTTCTCTGAAAAGTTGTAGATTCCTTCCAGGTTTTTATTCAAGATAAAATCCACGAAATTCAGAGCCATATTCCGGGTTTCTATTTGTTGGTTATGAGCCATAAGAATTGCTTTTGCCATATTTCCGTTTGAAATCCTCGCGATGATTTCTGATTGCATATTTTCTATATTATACTTTTCTTTTAGGTGCTGTTTAATAATTTCTGTTGTAACAGCATTGAACCTTATTTTCTGGCATCTTGAAACAATGGTTGGCAAAAGTGCTGAAAGTTTTGTAGTAGTTAGAATGATGATAGCATATAATGGTGGCTCTTCAAGAGTTTTCAAAAAAGCATTTGCTGCAGACCTGGTCATCTTGTCTGCTTCTGCGATAATAATAATGCGATATTTCCCTTCACCGGGTTTAAAATAAATTTTCCGTTCCAAATTCCGAATGGTATCAATCTGAATGGAAGTAGCTTTTGAAAATTGATAACGGGAGTATGGCGTGGATTTCAATTGTTCAATAAAATTCTGAACCTGGATTTGCTCTTTTTCTTTTTTATATCCACCTTCGGCAGATGTTTCAAATTTCGGAGTTGGGAAAACAAAATTTACATCAGGATGTGAAAAGTGGTCAATTTTGCGACAGGATGGACAGTTATCGCAAGAATCATAATTTTTTTGATTAGGGCAGTTCACAACCTTTGCAAACTCAAAAGCAGTGGTTAGTTTACCGACACCTTCTGGTCCATAGAAAAGATAGCTCTGTGTGACTTTTCCTGCTGACATAATATTCTTCAGAATATTTATTGCCTGTTCTTGACCTTTAATGTTAGAGAGCATATTTTAATTTTATTCGGAGTGTGCTGTTATGCTGAAAGTTCGTCCCGATTAAATCGGGACTCGTTTCAGCACTCCAATAACTGTTTAATATATATACTTTTAAATTCATCAGCTAAAATATCCATATAAAATATATCATATTTTTTGCCACCAATTATTTTAGCCTGTCTTCTTTTACCTATTGTCTTAAATCCAATTTTTTCATAGGATTTAATTGCTCTTTTATTGAAACTGTATACTTCAAGCATTATGCTGTTCAAATTAAGGATATTAAAGCCATAGTCTAATATCAATTTTGTTGCTTCAGTTCCATAACCTTTGTTCCAATATCTTTTGTCTCCAATGAAAATACCGAATTCAGCCCTTTTATTTGGATGATTAATACTAAAAAGACTACAGTTACCTATCAAATTATCTGTTTTTTTATCTATGATTCCAAATACTTGTGCTCGGGTTTTGCTCATATCTTCTAATATTTCTTTTTCCTTTTGTAGAGTAATTTGCTCTCGTGAGAGACTCAAGTATTTGCTAACTTCAAGGTCGTTAAGCCATTCTGTATACTTTTCTGCATCTTCAATATTGATAGGAGATAGATAACATTTATTTCCAATAAGTTTTTTGAAGTATTTCATTTCTGCCTTCTTAATTATTACATACTTTCATCGGAGTGCGAAAACGCGTCACGACAAGTCGGGGCAAACTTTTCGCCTGTGCTGTTCTGCTGAAAGTTCGTCGCTTCGTTCCTCATTTCAGCACTCCAATCCTTGTTTATTTTTTTTTCTTCTGCCGCCTTCTGAATCTTTGCCCAGGGGTCCCGCAAAGTAACTGTCCGATTAAATACAAGCATTTTGTCAGAAGAATCAGGGTCCACACAGAAATAGCCTTTTCTTTCAAACTGGTATCTATTTCCTATACTTGCATTCTTCAGACTTGGTTCCAATTTACATTCAGTTAAAATTTCCAGTGATTTTGGATTCAGATAATTTTTAAAATCATCTTTTTTAGATAGGGGATTTTCTACTGTAAAAAGTCTATCATAAAGACGGACTTCGGCATTAACAGAATGAGCGGCAGAAACCCAGTGTAAAGTTGCTTTCACTTTCCGTCCATCAGGCGAATCACCGCCACGAGTTTTAGGGTCGTATGTGCAATGCAATTCAGTCACCTTACCTGTATTTTTATCCTTAACAACTTTTACGCATTTGATAAAATATGCATATCGTAGCCTTACTTCCCGTCCAGGAGCCAGACGATAAAACTTTTTTGGAGGTTCTTCGCGGAAATCATCTTGTTCAATATATAACACCCGTGAAAATGGGACCTTCCGTATTCCCATACTTGGGTCTTCTGGATTGTTCACAGCATCCAATTCTTCAACTCTGTTTTGCGGATAATTATCTATTATAACTTTAAGAGGACGGAGAACAGCCATCACTCGTGGAGCTCGTTTATTCAAATCTTCACGAATGCAATACTCAAGTAGAGCCAAATCAACTATACTTTCGCTTTTCGCCACTCCAATGCGTTCACAAAAATTTCTGATTGATTCAGGTGTATAGCCTCGCCTTCTCAAACCTGATATAGTTGGCATTCGTGGGTCATCCCATCCTTTGACATAACCACCTTCAACCAATTCCAGAAGTTTTCTCTTACTCATTATAGTATAACGGAGATTAAGGCGAGCGAACTCAATCTGTTGAGGATGATAAACTCGTAATTCATCAAGAAACCAGTCATATATTTCGCGGTTATTTTCAAATTCCAGAGTACAAAATGAGTGAGTAATTCTTTCTATAGAATCTTCAAGGCAATGAGCAAAATCATACATTGGATAGATACACCATTTATCACCCGTTCTGTGATGATGAGCATGCCGAATACGATAGATAAGAGGGTCTCGCATCTTCATATTTGGTGATGCCATATCAATCTTTGCCCGTAATACATAAGCACCGTCCTCAAACTCGCCTTTACGCATTCTTTCAAACAGGTCCAAATTCTCTTCAATGGAACGATTGCGGTATGGACTTTCCTTGCCCGGCTGCTTTACAGTGCCCCGATATTCCCGAATCTCTTGCTCGTTTAGATTGCACACATAAGCTTTGCCTTCTTTAATTAATTGAACAGCATATTCATACATTTTATCAAAATAATCAGAAGCATAGTACAATCTATCTCCCCAGTCAAATCCAAGCCAATGAATGTCTTCCTGAATTGCTTTGATGTATTCAGGGTTTTCTTTTGTCGGGTTGGTGTCATCAAATCGTAGATTGCAAAGCCCTCCATATTGCTCAGCAATACCGAAATCAATACAGATTGCTTTAGCATGACCAATATGAAGATAACCGTTTGGTTCTGGCGGAAAACGTGTATGAACTCTGCCATCATATTTATTAGTTTTTAAATCATTTTCAACGATTGTTTTAAGAAAGTTTGTAGGCGTAGAATCCATGGAGTTCATATATACATCTCCCTTTTTATTATATTTTTATTTAAAAACAGTTCCATTCGGAGTGCTTGCCTTCGTTCCGATACATCGGGAGCGAAGCAAGGCAAAAACGAGTCCCGACGGGTCGGGAGGAACTTTTCGCTACTGTTACTATGCTGAAAGTTCGTCTCCCGATAAATCGGGAGACTCGTTTCAGCACTCCTGCTATTATATTTTACTAAAAATCATCCTCATCTCCTAACTCCAGATTGCGATAATCATATAAGGCAAATTGCATTTGAAGTTCTTCTATTCCTTCTTTTTCCAATCTAATGTGGAAACTTGACCATTTATAATTTGAAATCTCTTTAACATACTTATGCTTTACCGGATTATACAAAATGTAGTTTAATCTTCTAAAATAATCTTTTTTGTTCCTCATACAAGTATCCCAATAATTATACCAGAGAGGTTTTACCTTAAATCCATTTATTTGGTTTATCTCAGTTGCACTTTTACGATGTATCTGTTGAATCAATTTTGGTAAGTCCATTCCCTTGCAACTCTTTGTCATTAAGTGATAATGGTTATCTAATATTACCCAATCTACCAATTTCCAATTTAACTTACCTATCCAATAATTTATCGCATTTAACAGACTTCCTTTTGCCTTATCATTTGCCAGCAGTTTTCTTTTCTTATAAACTGCACCTGTTATCATATAAAAGGTATCATTTAATAAAAGATGTGCTGGTGTATGTTGATATATTTTTAGCATAATATTTTTTTATATAATCAAAAAGTTATCTCGGAGTGCGAAAACGAGTTGCGATGAAATCGCAAGGAACTTTTCGCTACTGTTACTATGCTGAAAGTTCGTCTCCCGATAAATCGGGAGACTCGTTTCAGCACTCCGTGTTTACTTATTAATAAGTTTCTCCAATCTTTTCACTGTTTCTTCTCTTCCAAGAATTTCTATGATTGTAGGTAATTCAGGTCCCGTACAACTTCCAAACAATGCAAGCCGAAGAGGAAAATATAATTCTTTTCCTTTCACTCCTAAGTCTTCCATTGTTTTTTTTATTAGCAAGTTTATTTCATCCTCAGACCAATTCTCTTGTTTTTTCAGTTTTTTAATCCAGTAAGAATAAATTCTCTGGGAATTTTCTTCAGCAATTATAGCTCTATATTCTTCAGTAAATTCCAAATCAAAATAAAATTTTTTAGCAAATTCTACAAGTTGGGATAGGGTAGGAACACGTTTACGAGATATGTCAATAACTTTTAAATATTTTTCATTATCATTTATGTTAATTCCAGCTTTTTCAAAAAATGGTTTTGCTTTTTCACCAACATATTTGATATCCATGCTGCGAAGATAGTGTCCATTCATCCAATTTAATTTTTCTATATCAAATACTGCTCCCGACTTGTTAATTCTTCTTAGAGAAAAATTTTTTTCTAATTCTTTTAAGGAATAAATCTCTTTATCGTCAGCAGAATGCCAGCCAAGCAAAGCAATAAAGTTAATTAAAGCTTCTGGCAGATAGCCTTTTTCAAGATAACTTTCTACAGCCACATCTCCCTGCCGCTTACTCAATTTACTTCTATCTGGATTTAGCAAGAGAGGAAGATGAACAAATTTTGGCACTTCCCAACCAAAAGATTTATACAGAAAAATATGTTTGGGTACACTGGAAAGCCATTCCTCTCCGCGAATTATGTGTGTAATTTTCATCAGATGGTCATCAACGACATTTGCAAGATGATAAGTAGGGAATCCATCTGACTTAATCAATATCTGGTCATCAACAAGTGAATTATCCACTTCAACCCGACCATGAATTTTATCATAGAAGACAGTAGTCCCCTTTTTTGGAAATTTTAATCTGATTACATATGGAATTTTTTTCTTCAGTTTTTCTTTAACTTCCTCTGTGGAAAGGTTTCTACATTTTCCATCATAAACTGGATTAAGCTTTCTTTTTCGCTGCTCTTCACGAAGTTTTTTCAAGCGTTCTTCTGAACAAAAACAGTAATAAGCATTGCCGGAATTCAGTAGTATTTGAGCATACTTTTTGTAAATATTTATCCGTTTAGATTGAACATAAGGACTGTAAGAACCCTCAATATCCGGACCTTCATCATAAGCAAGTCCGATTGCTTTTAAGGTGGATATCAGTTTTTCCAATGCACCAGGGATATATCTTTTGCGGTCAGTATCCTCAATGCGAAGAATAAATTTTCCGTTATTTTTTCTTGCAAAAAGATAATTAAAAAGTGCTGTTCTTAGTCCGCCAACATGTAGAAACCCTGTTGGACTGGGTGCGAAGCGAACTCTGACTTCTTTATCACTTTTATAATTCATTATTTTATCTATTTAAAACCCTTTTAAAAATTTTTATATTCATAATTTTTGGGTATTATTTGTCAAGTTAGATTAATTATAAATAATTTTTTCTCCCCAATTTTTCAAAAAATAATAAATTTTATTCAAAATAATTTGACTAAAAAATATTACAACATTTTTTTGGTATTAAATAAATAAGGTTTATTTTGAAAGGCGGAATATTATGAAAAAAAAGTATTTACCTCTATTTTTACTTCTCTTTATTTTTTCGAGTGTATTTTTGTTCAGCGTAAATAATGCTCATGCAATAGCAATAACATATACAGATAGCTGGGGAAATTCTGGCTATAATTTAGATAGTGCAAATGAATCTGGCGTTGAAATAACTTTTTCAATCACAGAATTCTTTTTAGAGGACAGAGAAATTAATGGGCAGGTTATGCAAACTTTGCATCTTTCAGGAGTTTTTCTTCCCAATGATGCCGGTGCACCCGACCTACCGTGTTCTGGTCGTTATATTGCGATTCCTCAGGGAGCATCAGCCAGTGTTCAAATCATTGCCTTACGCACGGAGACATTCCAGGATATAGATATGGCACCAGCATATCGTATTCCTCTTGAAACTGAAACCGGGCCACTTGAGTACAGTAAAAATTTAGAAATATACTCAAAAGATGCTTTCTATCCTGAAAATCCTGTGATAATTTCTGAGCCTATGCAAATTCGTGGCATTGATGCAGTAATACTTGGCATTACACCATTTCAGTATAATCCCATAACAAAAGAATTGGTTGTTTATCGTGATTTGAAAGTTGATATCACCTTTAATGGTGGGAATGGACATTTTGGGGAAGACAGGCTACGCAGTCGCTGGTGGGATCCAATATTAAATGATGTGTTACTTAACTATGCTTCTCTGCCCAAGATGAATTATAATTATCCCTCAAAATCTCGTGATGGTTTTGAATATCTTATTATTACACCTGACGACCCAGATTTTATTGCATGGGCAGACTCCATTAAGGTTTTTCGAACCTTACAAGGTATTCTTACAGGTGTTGTGACAACCACTGAAGTTGGTGGAAATACAACTACTGCAATTGAAAACTATATCAACAATGCATACAATACTTGGGACCCTGCTCCTGTTGCAGTTCTTCTGTTAGGTGATTACGGAACAACAGGCAGCACAATCGTCTCACCTATCTGGTATGGGGGATATAGTCCATGTGCTTCTGATAATATCTATGCTGATATAGATGGCGACGACCTTCCGGAAATAGCTTTTGCTCGTATAACAGCGCAAGATGAGGATGATTTGTCTACAATGATTGGAAAATTTCTGAACTATGAACGCACCCCACCAACAAATCCAGATTTTTACAATCATCCTATCGCTGCTGGTGGATGGCAATCAGATCGTTGGTTCATCCTTTGTAGCGATATAATATATGGATTTTGGGAAAACGCACTTGACAAAAGCCCAGTCCGTGAATACGCTGGTTATAGCGGAGGAGCCCCTTCTTATTGGTCAACTAACTCTAATACTAGCCTTATTGTAAATTACTTCGGACCAGATGGTCTTGGGTATATTCCGGCGACACCATCTCATCTAACTGACTGGGGCGGAAACGCTTATCGTATAAATACTGATATAAATAGCGGTGCTTTTATTATACAGCACAGAGACCATGGTGGTGAAACAGGTTGGGGTGACCCCAGTTATCACAATAGTGACCTTGCTGGATTGAACAATAATGATCTTACTTTTGTCTTTTCTGTAAATTGTTTAACAGGTAAGTACAATTGGAGCAGTGAATGTTTTGCAGAAGCATTCCATCGTCATGAAAAAGGAGCACTGGGTATTATTGCAGCATCAGAGGTCTCATTCTCTTTTGTGAATGATACTTATGTTTGGGGAATGTATGATAATATGTGGCCTGATTTTGACCCAGGATATGGAGGAAATGATTTTGATACTAACTTTATTCTTCCGTGTTTTGCTAATGCTTCTGGGAAATATTACCTCCAGGTTTCAAGTTGGCCAAGTAACCCAGGTTCTAAAAATACTGTTTATCATCTGTTTCATCATCATGGAGATGCATTTACTACTGTGTATTCAGAAATGCCACAGGACTTAACTGTAATTCATAACCCTGTTCTATTAAGTGGCGTTGATTTCTTCACTGTAACAGCAAATGAGGATGCCCTTATCTCATTAACTGTAGACGGAGAAATTATTGGTACTGGTGAAGGAACCGGAACGCCTATTAATATTACTATTCCACCACAATTACCGGGCAACAATATGATAGTTACTATTACCAAGCAGAATTATTACCGCTATTCTGCTTCTGTAGAAATTATTCCACCAAGCGGTCCCTATGTTGTATACGATTCTCATATAATTAATGATATATTAGGCAATAATAACGGCGAATCAGACTTCGGTGAAGAGATATTACTGGGTATGACCCTCAAAAATGTTGGCATACAAAATGCATATGATGTGGTTGCAACAATATCAACAGCAGATGATTATATCACAATAACTGATAGTACAGAGAATTTTGGCACAATTCTAGCTAGTAGAGCAAAAACACGAATTGATGCATTTGATTTTAATATTGCTGATGACATTCCAGACCAACATATAGTTATGTTTGACTTAGAAATAGCAGGAAGTGCAAAAGATACATGGGAAGCTTCATTTGCCATTGTAATTAACGCCCCTTATCTGACTATCGGCGACCTAATAATTGATGATTCTGGTGGCAATAATAATGGACGCTTGGATCCTGGAGAAACTGTTCATTTAATAATCCCTACAACTAATGATGGTCATTCGGACTCTCCAAATGCCACTGGAAACTTATCCTGTAGTAATGAGTATATTACTATTAACACAGGAACATCCGATTTGGGTGTTATTCCTGTAGATTCTACTGAAAGTGCTATGTTTAATATAACAGTAGCTTCCGACACGCCAATCGGTATTACAATACCTCTTGATTATAATGTTATTGCAGGAAGTTATTCCGCGTCAGAATCCTTTTATGAACCTGTAGGCTTATCTATTGAAGATTTTGAAACAGGAGATTTCTCAAGTTATGATTGGGTGCAAGGCGGAAATGCAAATTGGACAGTAGTTACAGAAGACCCTTATGAAGGCACTTATTGTGCAAAGTCAGGAACAATTTCTCACAATCAGACTACAGAATTATCAATTAATGTGGATGTTTTTTCTGGAACTATTTCTTTTTACCGCAAAGTATCATCAGAAGCAGGTTATGATTATCTAAGATTTTACATAGATGGTGCTCAACAAGGACAATGGGCTGGCAATGTTTCCTGGGGTGAAGAATCATATACAGTAACATCCGGTAATCATACCTTTAAATGGTCTTATGAAAAGGATGTTGGTGTTAGTAGTGGTAGTGATTGTGCCTGGATAGATTTTATAACTTTTCCACCAATATTGCCACCCGAGCCAGTGTTTTATTTAAATCCTACATCTATTGATTTTGGTGAGGTAACTGTCGGTGATTCTTCTACTGCACAGTTTACAATACATAATTTAGGTGGCGATACATTAAGCGGCACCATTAGAACTCCAAACGGTTACACGGTTGCTGAAGCTGGAACTCAGTCTGGTGCCAAGAATCAAATGCCTTATAGCATACCTTTAGGTCAAAGTCAAACCTATGATTTGACTTTTAAGCCAACTGCATCTCAATCTTACAACGGTTCTGTTTTAATTATTGTATATCCTAATCAACGAGAGTTTCTTACATTAACAGGGACAGGTGTTCAGGTAAGTATTACTGAGTTAGATGTATTTGAAAATACAGAATTATTAGGCAGTTATCCAAATCCTGCTATTAATTCTACAATCATAAAATATCAACTCAAAGGAAGTTCTAAATCTCAGGATGCAACTATTAAGGTTTATAATGTTCAGGGAGAATTAGTTAAAATAATCCAGGGCAAGAACGGTAAAGCTATATTAGATGTATCAGACATTGCAACGGGAATCTATTTCTACCAACTCTCCGCCAAAGGTGGATCCTCCTCTGGAGGAAAGACAGAGAACTACAATAAAATCAAAAAGATGATTGTGATTAGATAAATAAACCCAAAATAGTTTAGAAAATCCTCGGATCCTTCCATTAGTAGATTCGGGGATTTTTTATTCTTGCTTATCTTTTACCAATGTATTTGTATACATAAACTTGACATAAAATAATTTAATTAGATAATTTTCTAAAATTAATAAACATAATAAACATATCGGAGAACAAAAAATGAAAAAACTTGTTGGCAAGATGCTTATTGCGCAGGGAGGTGGACCAACTGCTGTGATAAACCAAAGTTTAGTTGGTGCAATACTTAAATCAAGAGAATTTCCAGAAATTACTTCTGTTTATGGAGCGGTTCATGGAGTACGAGGAATAATTAATGAAGACCTTTTAGATTTATCAAATATTCCCAAAGAGAATTTAGAAAAAATTGCACAAACTCAATCGTCTGCCTTACTCTCCACAAGAGACAAGCCAGACAAAAAATATTGTAAAGAGATTTTAAATGTTTTACAAGCCCATAATGTTCACTATTTTTTCTACATTGGGGGAAATGACTCAGCAGATACCTGTAAAGTTATTAGCGAATATGCAAAAAATTCAAACTATAATCTGCGAACTATCCACATTCCTAAAACTATTGATAATGACTTGAAAGTAACTGACCATTGTCCTGGCTTTGGCTCTGCTGCAAAATTTGTTAC
>JAGGUR010000026.1 GCA_021158425.1 Candidatus Cloacimonadota bacterium
GCGGAAATGCTATCTCCCTGACCGGGAAAATTGGTTACGCCATCTTTCCAGATTTGGTAATAAACAGTAATATCCTGACCATCAACCTGGAAAGTTTCTGAGTTTGGCCAGATATTTCCACTCCAGCCAATCACTGCATATAAGCTTGCAGTTACTGATAATGTTAAGATGACAATCAAACCAACAATTGTCTTTTTCATAGTTAAGTCTCCTTTCATTTTATTATTTTTTTTATTTCTAATTTTATTTATTATTTAACACTTTTATGTCAAGATTTTTAATACACAAATTTTACTTTAATTATCCTTTCACACTTCCTAAAGTCAAGCCTGATACCAGCCATTTACTTAAAGTAACGAATAGAATAATTACAGGAATACTTATAATAAGAGCTGCAGCAGCATACATGCCCCATTCTGTAGTCATATTGCCTTGAAAGCTTTTTAATCCAAGAGGTATTGTAAACATATTTTCATACCAGAGCACTTGAGCAGCAACGATATATTCATTCCACGCAGCCATAAATGAAAAGAGAGCAGATATTACAAGAGCCGGGGAAGCCAAAGGCAAAACTATTCTCCAGAAGACAAGAATCTTGCTGGCACCATCAATACTGGCTGATTCCTCTAAACTAAAGGGAATAGTATCATAATAGCCTTTCATAAGCCAGATGCAGAATGGAAGAGCGGTAGCACTATACATTATAATAAGTCCAAAGAAAGTATTTATCAAATGAAGCTTTGAAAGCATAATAAAAAGCGGTAGCAAAAGCATAGTAGCTGGGAACATCTGGGTTATTAATAAACTGAGGAGACCTATCTTTCTTCCAGGAAAGTTAAATCGCGAGAAAGCATAACCAGCAGTTGAAGCAAAAACAACGCCTATTACCGTTACAATAAGAGTCACAAATAAACTATTCCTAATCCAGATTAAGAAAGGCTGCTCAGTAAAGAGTTTTACATAATTATCAAAAGTAGCATCTTTCGGGATGATTCGCAGTGACTCATTCAAAAGGTTATCTCCTGGACGCAAAGAGATAGTTAGAACTCGTAAAATAGGATATACAGAGATAACTACAAAGATTAAAATTATTGCGTAAATTAAAGCAAGTTGTAAAGGGCTGGTTTTATTCCGCATAAAAATCTCCGAAAATTTTTCTTAGTAAGCCTTCTCAGTTACCTGGGTTCGTTTCATAAAAGTGATGCTAAATATGGCTAAGATAACAAAGATAATCATAGAAAATGCCGCAGCATATCCATATCTATAAAGATTAAATGCTGCTCTATAAACATATGAAACAAGAATGTGTGTATGGTCTGCAGGCTGTCCTCCATTACTTACGAGCCAGATTACATTAAGATTATTAAAAGTCCAGACAGTTCCAAGCGTAATAGCCGGAACCATCACTGGCTTAAGAAGTGGCAAGGTAATGTTCTTAAATTTTTTCCAGGCGGAAGCACCATCAATTTCTGCTGCTTCATAAAGTTCATTGGGAATGGCTTGCAATCCACCCAGAGCAATCACCATCATAAAAGGAAATCCTAACCAGATATTGGTAATAATACAAGCAGCAAAGGCAGATGTTGGTTGTGAAAGCCATGATACTCCTTTTAGTCCAACAGAATGAAGAATTAAATTTATTGCTCCTGTGTCAGACATAAACATTCCTCGCCAGGTCAATGCGGTAATATATTGTGGAACTGCCCACGGAAGAATTAGCAAAACCCTTATGATGGATCTTCCTGGTAATTTTCGGTTTAACAAAACCGCTAAAAATACACCTATAACTACATGGAAAAAGACATTAACAACTGTCCATATAACTGTTTTAAAAAATACAGAAGCAAATATTTTATCAGAAAAAACCTTTATATATTGAGTAAATCCAATTATTTTCCAGGAGTTCACAGTTGTCATGCTCATATTGGAAAGGGAGATAACAATATTGTAAAAGAATGGATAAACAACGACTCCAAACATAATAATAGCAGCTGGCGCGGCAAGAATAACTGCAAAATGACTTTCTCTTGTTTTTTTTGAATGAGGATTTCTTAACAGAACGAGAATAAATTTATAAACAAACAAAAAGGTCAAAGTGATGCCCACGATTATTCCGAACAAATAAACTATTTTACTGGCTACGCCTGATGATTTAGTTTCTCCTTCAACAGTACCTTCATACATAGCTGTGATTTTCTGTACAGCCAACTTTTGTTGATATTCTGCAGCCTGCTTTGGAGTCATTGCACCAGCTATAACATTTTGTAAAGCAGGTCGCATAGCATCCCATACAGCACGCATTTCTGGAATTATGGGCATAGGTTGTCCAACCTCTATCTGTTGAGTAGAGATTTTCAAAATCGGGTCGTTAGCTATAGTTGGGTCAGACTGAAGTGATTTCAAGCTCGGGATAGATTTATGTTTTTCGGTACATTTCCTTTGTGCATATTCGGAAGTAAGAAAAGCAAGGACTTTTTTAGTCGCTTCCAAAACTTTTCCTTTTGCCGAACTATTTATTGAATATCCGGTAGCAGAAACCATTGGGGAGCACCACTTTCCAGTTTCCTCAACAAATGGAATCTTTGCCAGACCAAATTCTACTTCCGGAGATTCAATATATTTTCCCCAAGACCAGTCCCCATTAATTATCATCGCTGCTCTACCCTGATTGAATTTGTTGTCGGCAATATCATAATCACATTCTAAAGGCATTATTTTATATTTGTCTCGCATATCCTTGATGAGTTGGAAAGCTTTTACAGCAGCTTCTGTATTCAGAGTTGGCTTGTTGTTTTTATCCCCTCCAGAGGAGGATGCCTGGGAAAAAACTTTTCCACCATATCCTCCAAAAAACGGAATATACCAAAAAGGCTCTGTATAATTCCAAACAAGTCCATATTGGTCAATTCTGCCATCACCATTAAAATCTTTTGTGAGAATTTGCCCGTATTTTATAAGTTCAGAAATGGTTCTTGGAGGATGGGTAAGACCGGCCTCTCTAAAAAGTCGTTTATTGTAAACAAGTGCCAGATGATTACCCAACCTATCAGCTATTTGATAAATATGACCTTTATATCTGACCAGACCTAATTCACTAAATTTATCAAAAAATTCCTTTGGAAAAAGGTTCTCCAAAGGCTGAATTATACTTTGTTTACTATTTTTAAGCTTCATTGCCTCAAAGGGACCTATCTGATCCATTGGACCATAAACCAATTCCGGACCGCCTCCTGTAAATGCCGCTGCAGCTTGAAAATCAGTACGAAGTTCCTCTGTTCCTTTTTGGAGTGTTATGATTTTAATGTTATGATTCTCAGCTTCAAACTTTTGAATTAGTTCCTTAAGTACAGGTCGTTTTGCCGGTTCCATCTGATGCCAAAGATGGACTGTTATTATATTTGTCTTCTTTTTACACCCTGAAAATAAAATTGTTAAAAAAATAAGAAAAATGCATAGCTTTCGCATAAGTAAACTCCAAAAATCAAAATAAAAATTTCTGAACGAATAATGTCAAATAAATTAAAAGGGAAGAATACCAATTCCTACTTGTATATTTTCAAGATGCATCAGGATAATCCTGTATTTATTTAATAAAACAACATTATCCCGATTCACCCTTCGTCCCGATTTATCGGGACTACGGAGAACGAGTATATCGGGAGTATTAGATTACCAATTTTTTAGACTATGTATAATCATAATACCCAATACAAATTAATGAAGAATCTCCTCATACAATTTCTTAGTTTGCCTTGCAATCATTTTCCAATCAAAATACTTCTCAACTCTCTCCCTGCCATTTTCACCAAATTTTTCTGCTAATTCCTTATTCGCCAATAAAATATTTACTTTTTCAGCAAGTTGCTTTGGCTTAGCAGGCTCAACAAAAAAGCCAGTCTCACCTTCTACTACGACTTCTTTAATTCCTCCAAC
>JAGGUR010000142.1 GCA_021158425.1 Candidatus Cloacimonadota bacterium
GCTGGGTTTTTTGGTCTAATAATTCATTTGCCCGACTTACAACTTCCGAGGTTAGCTCATATTCACGAGCAATATCCAGTGCATAGCTACTTCCCGGAAAACCAACATCAAGTTGATAAGTTGGAGAGAGGTTCTCATGGTCAAATCTCATAGAAGCATTCTCACATAAAGGATGTTCAGATGCAAAAATCTTTAACTTATTAAGATGCGTTGTGATAACAACCCTTGATTTCTTTTCAACCAATTTTTCCAGGATTGCCTGGGCAAGAGCAGAACCTTCTTCCGGGTCTGTGCCAGAGCCAAGTTCATCAATCAGGACCAAACTTTTTTCATCAGCCTGATTTAAGATAATCTTTATTTTTTCTATATGTGATGAGAAAGTACTTATTGAATCTTCAATAGACTGCTCGTCGTTAATATCTGTGAAAAAATTTTGAAAAATACCTACTTCCGCATTTTCCGCTGGTACCATCAAACCGGAAAGTGCCATAAGCGTAAGCAAGCCAATAGCTTTTAATGCTACAGTCTTTCCGCCAGTATTCACGCCAGATATAACCAAAGTTCGGAACTCGTCACCCAGATTTAGAGAAAATGGGACAACTTTATCCTTCTCGTTTATGGATGAGTAAAGCAAGGGATGGCAAGCGTTTATAAATCTAAGTGATGGCTCTCCAAGAATTTTTGGAACAGTCGCTCCAATTTCTCTGCAGTATTGAGCAGTCGCATTAAGGAAATCAATCTTTTGAAGTATCTTAAGATTTTGAAGTAGAATTTCTTTTTGTTCCTGGATGTTATGATATAATTCTCTTAGAATCTTTTGTATCTCTGCTCTCTCTTCTTCATCAAGATTTATAAGCGAATTATTTAATTCTACGGCAGATAACGGTTCCAGAAAAACAGAAGCAGCAGTTTGAGAATGTCCGTGCACAATACCTTTCAGTATACTGTTCCCACCTTCCTTAACAGGAATTACATAACGATTATCACGAATAGTTACAATTTTGTCCTGGATTACATTCTCGTATTGTTTTTGTGTCAGAATGTCTTCTAATTGTGAGTAGACTTTTTCCCTGGTTCTCTTACGCTTTTTTCTAATCTTTGATAGATTCTCACTGGCACTATCCTTGATTTCCCCTTTACGGTCAAATGTGCAATCAAATTGTTTTTCTAATTGTCCAGTGATTACAATATTCTTAACGATATTGAAAAGATGAGGAAAGTTTTGTTCTTTAATAGATTCATTTTTTCGCAGAGCATTGGCTATCTTGATATTGCAATAAAAGGATAGGAATTCTTGAATAGTAAAATACTCTTCTCTTTTTAGCTGCGGGAATAGAGATTCGGTATCTGCCAATCCATCAAGATTAAAACTGTTTTTCTGTCCCCGCGAAAGCGGAGAGAGGAATTCAACCGCGTCATAAAGTTCAGAAAGCCTCTTTTCAATTTCAGATTTATTTGTAAGAGGTTGCAGTTGGTCAACTAGCTTTTCCCCTAAACTTGAAGTGCAATTATTTTTTATTAACGCTTTGACTTTATTGAATTCTAATTCTTCAAAAGCGTTTTTCATTGATGAGGGTATTGGGGTATCTGAAAAACATCCTTTTTCTTTTTATTGATTTCGTCTAACACTTTTTTGTAGAATTCGTTTTCCTTAATCGCCTTATCAATTCCAGTAGTTGACAAAAATTTTACTGTATTTAAACTTATCCATTTGACAATTTTTGCATCAGTAATTACACTTTTACTATTATCGCTGATTGGTAGCCATTGGACAGAAAAAGAAATTAGAAAAATCAGAATAAATGCTTTTATTCCGCCAAGCATCAAACCTAAAATTCTATCAAAAAAGCCCAAATGCAGAATATTAACTGTTTTTTTCAGCAAATGAACGAATACATTTAGTAATATTATAACTCCAATGAATACAACAACTCCACCAATAATATTTGTAAATTTACCAGATATGGAGAAAGTATTCCTTAGAAAATTTGCAACAGCAGGCGCAAATCTTACGGAGAATGCTAAAGCAACTATCCAGCCAAATAATCGTAATAGACCTACTAAAAATCCTGCTCTCAATCCTAAGATTGCAAAAAGGATAATTATTGCATACGCTAATATATTAACTATTTCCATATTAAATAAAAGGAATTTCCCTTATGTCTGGCGCCTGTCTCCCGATTTATCGGGAGCCAAGACTGACCGAGACCGATTGTTACAGTTACCTACTGCCCGAGTTACCTATTAAAATATCGATTCTTCTTTATTTTCCTCAATGCCTCTTTCAGTTCTCTTCTTTTTCTATCACTTGGCTTTTCGTAATAACGATTTTTTTTAAGGTCAGAAAGAATACCCGACCTTTGGACTTTTCTGTTAAACCGTCGGAATGCATTATCAAAATTTTCATCTTTTCTAATTATTACTTTTGGCACTAAATTTCACCTCATTACTTTTTTATTAAAAATTATATAACTTAATATTTCTGTCAATTTATTTATGAATTTATGAATTCTTTTTAAATTTTATCCTCAAAAAATTGACAGGATAATAACTATTCAAATCTTTCTGAAAAAAGGTTCTTGGGAAAGTATAGATTATGAAATTTTTAACTTTTTTTACTATCTTATTTTTGCTGCCAACTTTTTTGTTCTCTGCATTTCTACAACTTTCACCTTCAGCAAGACTGGCATCAGTCTCTGATATATCAGCACTTGAGCAAAGTCCATCCTCCATTTTCTATAATCCGTCAATTTTTAAAAACCAACTTTCACTGACTTCATCATATTTCATACCATTTTCTATTAATGACTTGTCCTATAAAAATTTAGTAGCTGGGTATAGTCTCGGAAAATTTAATATCGCTACAGGATTGCAAGAATTAAGCAATGAAATTTACAAAGAACAAACTGGCATTTTAGCAACTAATTTTGAAATCAGCCATAATTTTACTCTGGGATTTGACTATCGTTTCCTCAGAAAAGAAATCTCTACAATGAACAATGAAAATGCTTCCCAGTTTGATGTGGGAATACTGGCAACTGTGAAAAAATTCAGGCTCTTCTCCTCATTTTATAATATAACATTCAGCAAAATAGGAAATGACGAAATCCCACAGGAAAGCAGAACAGGGATAACTTATCAAATTTATGATAATCTGAAATCCGGAATATGCCTGGTAAAAGAACTGGGGTATGACTTCTCTTTTAACTTTGGGGTTGTTTATTATCCTTTTAAAGCATTAGGAATTCTAAGCGGATTCCACACCGAACCTACCAATAACCAATTCTCTGCTGGATTAGAATTCAAAATTTATAACCTTCTAATAAATTATGGAATAAAAACACATGAATATTTAGAGCTAACTCATTACTTCACAATATCATATCAATTGACCAGATGAGAAGATTATTGCTTATTGTTTTCTTAATCATTTTCTCCCTTCAAATTTATGCTGATGAAGAACAGATGGAGAAACTCTTTTCAACTGAAGAGGAAACATATAAAATAACTGAACTGTATAACCACCTTCAAAATCTAAAGAAAAATAAAATCAATATAAATGATGCTAAATATCAGGATTTGATAATGCTTCCCTGGCTTTCTCCTGTTCAGATTGAAAATATTATACATTTTAGAAAACAAAAAAATATTACAAACAAGAATCAACTTAAAAAAGCAGGAATTTCGGATGATACCATTGAAGAAATCCTTCCATACATTTCATTTAGAAAATCATCCCCAATCTATTTACAAAGCAGAATTAGAGCAGAATATAAATTTGATTCAGAATATAGTAGCCCTGCAAAATTTTATCAAAAACATTCTATAAGCTGGAAAAATTATAAACTATATTTTATTTCGCAAAAGGATGAAGGAGAGAAGGATTTCTGGGATTTCTTGAGTGGGAGTTTCTCTGCAAAAAACATTGGTATCCTTGATAAAATAATCATTGGAAATTATAGATTGGCATTTGGTCAGGGAATTATCTTTGCGCCGAAATTGGGACTTTCAAAAGGAGGAAATGCCACACACCAACCCATCAAACACTTCTCCAATATCAAATCATACACAAGCACAAATGAAGTATATTCTTTATTTGGTGGAGCTTTCAAATTAAAGATTGGTAAATTCGGCATTATCCCTTTTTATTCTGACTATAAATTGGACGCTAATATTCAAGATGGTTGTATTAAAAGCATAGACATAACAGGATTCCATCGTACTGAAACTGAGAAAGAAAAGAAAGATAAAGTAAGAGAAAAAATTTACGGGACTCATCTATATTATGGAAATACAAGTCAGATAGGATTTACTGCACTTCATACAAAATACAACCTGCCATTTTCCGATTCACACTTTAAACAGGAACAAAGTATCTTTGGATTAGATTATAATCTGAAATATTACAATTTCAATTTCTTTGGTGAAGGGGCTACTGCTAATAAGAAAGGTTCATATCTTTTAGGAATCTTTTGGGAAAAGGAGAATTTTGAAAATCTGATAATATACAGGAATTACGACAAATACTTTCCTGCGTTTCATGGCAACCCATTTCATACAGGCGGAAATTTTGATAATGAGACAGGAATTTATTACGGAATTTCGTTTCGCCCATTTGCTCATTCAAAAATAGATATGTATCTTGATATCTACAAATTTCCAAAACAGAAATCTCTGGAAAATATGCCAACCTATGGCTTTGACAAATTTCTACAATTTGAGAAAAGATGGAGTTCTTCTAAAATGCGTTTTACTTTCCACCAAAAGCAGTCAGAAAGATGGCGAACTATTTCTGAAGAGAGCAAAATCTACCAAATTGAGAGAAATACTTTTCGCTTAGATTGGTGGCAACTCATCAACAAGAAAATGGAAATAAAATTAAGAGGTGAATATACCTTTCATCAGTATAAAAACGCTGACAAATATGATGCTGGAATATTGCTTTACCAGGATTTCAAATTTATGTTTTCACCAAAACTTACACATCACATCCGCATCTGCCAATATCATACCGATGATATAATCCTTTATATGTATGAGAATGATTTAGATGGAATTATGCTAAACTCTCAGTTCAAAGGTGATGGAATTTTTGGATATATTTTACTGAAGTATGATTTTGGAAGGCATTTTTCTTTACAGATGAAATATGCAAAAAAAATCTGGAAGGAAAAGAAATTAGAAAGGTCTCAACAAATAAAAGTGCAAATTGAGAATAGATTATGAAACTCGAAACTTGAAACCAGGAAAACAAATACAGATTTCAAGTATCAAGAATCCCACCTTCGCTATGCTTCGGTGGACGGGCAAGTTTCTCCCGATTTATCGGGATCCCGACTTTGTCGGGACAGTTTCAAAGAAATCAGTAGTTAAATGAAACATACATGTCCCAATAATCGTGACGCACCCGTCTGGACGCCGAGCCTGAAAGGATGATGAAAATAACACACCCCCTCCGATGAATCGGAGACCCCTCTTGATAGAGGGGAATCCCAAAAAATCCCCTCTTGTTGAGCGGAGCGAAATCCCGATTTTTCTCGGGGAGAGGGGTGGACATCCCGATTCATCGGGATGGACGGGGTGTGTAACCTGCGTGCTATTACATATGAAACACTCATGTCCCGAAAACAAATCGGGACACAAAGGAGTATGAAAATTATATGCAGAGACTGAAACATCAAATAATAAGAGAAGAATCCGCCGGCTGGCGGACTCTGTGTTCTCTGTGTCTCTGCGGTGAGGTATTTTCAGATGAAAAATAAAGTAATGTTAATTATAATGGATGGCTTCGGTTTAACTGATGAAGTAAAAGGCAATGCGATTAAAGCTGCAAAAACCCCAAATCTGGACAAACTATTTGCTACACAGCAATGGACAAGACTTAAGTGCTCTGGTAATGCAGTTGGACTGCCAGAAGGACAAATGGGAAACTCAGAAGTTGGACATCTTAACATAGGTGCAGGCAGAGTTGTTTATCAAGAGATAACCCGTATAAACCTTAGCATAA
This sequence comes from Candidatus Cloacimonadota bacterium, assembly GCA_021158425.1. GTDB lineage: Bacteria > Cloacimonadota > Cloacimonadia > JGIOTU-2 > JGIOTU-2 > JAGMCF01. The sequence goes on from JAGGUR010000142.1 coordinate 6,008, forward strand.
AAGATGGCTCTTTTTTTAAAAATCCTGAATTGATAAAAACTATCAAGCATTGTATAGATTACAATTCAAACTTACATATTTTCGGCTTGCTTTCTGACGGTTGTGTCCATAGTTCGCTTGACCATCTCTGGGCTATTTTGAAATTAGCAAAAGATAATAACCTTAACAAAGTATATCTCCACGCTTTTATGGATGGCAGAGATACACTTCCTCACAGCGGAGTTGGTTTCATAAAGCAATTTCAGGAAAAAGCAAAAAAGATTGGAGTTGGTAAAATTGCCACAATCTCCGGACGATACTATGCAATGGATAGAGATAACCGATGGGAAAGAATTGAGAAAGCATATAAAGCAATTGTTTATGGCAAAGGAAATGAAGAAACCAATACTGTAGCAGTTATGAAAAACAGTTATGAAAATGATGTTACAGATGAATTTATCATTCCAACTGTTATTAAAGAAAATGGAAACCCGGTTGCAACTGTTTCTGATAATGATGCAATTATCTTTTTCAACTTCCGTGCAGATAGAGCTCGCCAACTTACGAATAGCTTTGTTTGCCCTGACTTTGATAAATTTAAAACAAAGAAAATTAATAACCTTTTCTATACAACTATGACTGAATATGATATAAAATTCAATAGATATGTAAATGTTGCATTTAAGCCAATTAAACTAACAAATATTTTAGGAGAAGTTTTACAAGATAATGGACTCAAACAACTACGAATTGCTGAGACCGAAAAGTATGCTCATGTTACATTCTTCTTTAACGGTGGCGTTGAAAAGCCATTCAAAAATGAGGATAGAATTCTTATTCATTCTCCCAAAGTTGCAACTTATGACCTGCAACCAGAAATGAGTGCATACCTTGTAACGGATAGAGTAATCAAAGAAATAAATAGTAAAAATTATGATGTGATAATTCTAAATTTTGCAAATTGTGATATGGTTGGTCATACTGGAGTTTTTGAAGCTGCTGTTAAAGCAGTTGAAGCTGTTGATAAATCGGTTGCTAAAGTTGTGGCAGCACTTGAAAGAAATAATTACAATTATCTAATTACTGCAGACCACGGCAATGCAGAAAAGATGCTGGATGAAAACGAAAATGTATTTACTGCTCATACTACAAATGATGTGCCTATTATATTTGGTTGTAAAAATAAAAAGGTTTTAAAATTACGAGATGATGGCAAACTTGCTGATATTGCACCTACGATGTTGGACATTTTAGATATTGAGAAGCCAGAGGAGATGACCGGGAAATCGTTAATCAAGAATTGAAGATTTAGAATTAGGAAGGTTAACGGTGTGGCTAAACTGCCCGGAAGGTTGCGGCGCACAAAACGTTCGGAATTCAAAATAACTGATGCGGTGCTCTGAGCGGATTAATTTGCACAGAGCCTTTCGGGTCAGCTTAAGCCAATTGTTAGGTGCTTAATATATTGATAATGTACAACTTAAAAATAATATCCGTGGATATAATCTTAAAATATATTGACTTTTTAAAACCTTTATTATCGTTAAATTTATAAACAGACTTGAATAACATAAATTAAATAAAATTAATATTAGTGTCAATAAAAATCTAAAGGAAATGATTTATAATGAAGGATAATGATGATAGGCAGAAGTTCTCTTACAATTGCACAATATTTTCATAAAATTTTGTAGTAATAGGATAAAAAACTCGCTATTAAATTATAGCGAGCCTTCTGAAAATAATTATTAATTCTAAAAACTGTACTTTATTTTGGTATAAACCATATCATTATCATCATACTGCCCAAACCTGCCTTCGCTTCCAAGAAAAATATTGGCGCCCAGCAACAATTCAAATCCATCGGCTAAATCATAAGTGATTTTGGGACGAATCAGCGCATCGGAATTATTCAACCCGATGTATGAAAAGAGCTCCAGCCGCAGCGTTTCCCGCAGGAAATCTTTACTCGCCAGGACAGTCATTGTGTTCTCAAATTCATCATTTTTTATTAGGTTTTCATAATCGAGAATTGCTTGCTGAATAAATTGGAAGCTTAACCGAATATTCCACAACGTGTAATCCACACCAAGCAAATAATGTAGATAATTTTTCTTTACCGTGCCATCCGTAAGTGTTGAATCTTCGGAATTGAAATATTTGCCGTTGTAATAGGCTCCTTCACCACGCAATACAAAGCCGCCAAGTGTAGAGCTAAAGCTACCACCAGCTAATCCCAAACGATGATGTCGGGGAGTAACTGTCAGCCCAGTCAGTTGATGCGTTTGCGGATTTATTGTTTTTGAAATGTGCATGGTCGGGTCATCGTCCCACATATAACCAGCCATGATTTCAAAATCGATGGCAGAAGTAATTGCTGAAAATTTGGCAAACACTTCACTGTTTTCTAACGTGGCAGCGACTTCTTTTTGGGAGTAATCAAAAACTGGTGAAACAGGAAAATCCAATTGTGGGAACCAGATGGAATTTTCGTCCGGCATTTGAGTCGATGTAAAATATGGCGCCCAGACAAATTCAAAAGTATTGTCTCCGAGAAAATAATCCGCCTTTAAAGATGTAATCCCAATGCGAATTTCATCAAAATCCCGCAGTAAAAATTCACTCAAATCTTTGGGAGAAATAATATCGGTGATAAACACGCCATCTGCTTTTCCCCAAATAATTTGCTGCTTTCCAATGCGTAAATCCACCGAGTTAAAATAGATGTCCATATAGGCTTCACGCAACCCGATTTCCATTTCCTGATTCGGATACTGGTAAATGTACGGATTCACTTTAAAAGCCACTTTGTCTTTGCTCTGCTCAATGTTCAAATTGAAAGTATTTTGAAGAATGGCATATTTTTTGTTTCCTGTTAATAACATTCCTGTATAATTACGGGCGTAACCCGACCAATTCAGGGATTGGGCTTGCGCCACGTTTATGAAAATAAACAAGGCAAATACAACCCATGAAATTTTAAAATATAACTTTATCATTTTATTCCTCTTTTCATCATTCGTTCAGTAAATTTGTTCGCGGGAATACCTGTATCTAATTTAACATTTGCGAGTTCCATTTTAGTCGTATGATCTTTCTGAACATTGTGCATTTCACTTGAGAGTATTGTCCAATAGCCTTTAATTTTTTCATATTTTTTAATGGTCAAAGTTTTTAGCAGTTCTTCATCTTCATCGTAGAATTCTTTTTTCAGTCCTATCCATTTGTCTTTGATGATCCAGCTTACTGTTCGGGAATACATGTAATCTTCATCTTTGGGAATACTTTCCACCACGTAGCAATCTTCGCCATCAACTTTTTCCTCGCGCAGCAATTTGTGGGTGTCATCTATCGGGTGACGATCTCCCAGATCATCGTAAGTGAAATCCGAGCCCATGAAATAATCACTCTTGCTTTCGCTGGAAATTCGTTTCACCTTTTTTAGAGCGGGAAGATAAATCCATTGGTCATCGTCTTTACCAGCTTCGTCGTAACTCCAATTCATGAAAGAAGTATTGCGCACATCAGCAGGTGAAACAAAAAACATGATTTTCTTTTCCATTTTACCAAAATCTTTGATAAATTGTTTGATTTTACGCACCCGTTGATCGCCGCGGGAATTGGTTAACGTCATGGTCAGGTCGCCCTGCATATCATTTCCTGTAGCACGGTTATACACATTTTCAATGATCTGCAAACCAGTAATTTTTTTCTGAGCAAAAGAAACAATAGGTACGGCAATAATCATTGCCATAATTAGGATTTGAATTTTTTTGATAGTCATATTAAACCTCCGTGTTTATTGATTTTAAAATTAACATTTTGATTGACAATTTAGTTATTTCTTTGTAAAGTAAATATTTAATTTATACAGAATAACAAACATAATTGTAACTGTTCCCAAAAAACTGGTAAACATATTTAATGACACCAGTGCGCCCAATGCTCGGTTTGGCGGAAACACTGAAAATAGCAACACTAAAAATCCGGCAATAACCACTATCGCATTAAATATAATCGCCCTGCCTGAATGATGCATTGTTAATTGAGCTGTTAAATCCTTATCCCCTGTTTCTGCTGCATATATTTTGTATCGTTCAATAAAGTGAACCGCATAATCGATGCCAATTCCAATGGCAATGCTGGAGAGCAGCGCCGTGGTTGTGCTTAACGGAATATTCAACAATCCCATCACACCAAAACTTATGATTGCCGTAATTATTATCGGAACCGAGCCAATCAATCCCACAGCGAATTTTTTAAACATAACAGATAATAAAAATATGATGATAATCAGCGACATCAGCAAACTGAGAATTTGACCCTGCAAAATCAAATCAGTAAAAACCAGCCCTTTATAACCTGACCCAGCATATTTGAGTTCGATATTTTTATCTTTGAATTCAGGAATATGCTTTTCAATTACCGCAATGGCGCTGTTGATCGCCTTTGAATTGTCGCTTTTTAATTGAAATGTCACATTTGCTTTCTGATAATTATAATCCACTACTTTCCACAAATTTTCAGGATCGCCAGACATTTCGTAGAGCAGTAAATACTGGGCGACCAGGTTTTGCGATTCGGGAATAGTATTATATTTCTCGCTATCAGCGTGCATTACTTTGTTCATACGCTTCAGGTAATCGGTTAAGGCAAATGAATTGCCCACCACTTCCAGCGTTCCGTCAACATCTTGCTGCATTCTATCAATTGCTTCAAGAATATCTGGATTTTTAAAAGCATCTTTTTCTTCTGAATCCAAAATTACGTTCAAAGTGGAAGTCCCGCCGAAATGTTCATTGATGAATTTGTCGGTGAGCACGATATCGCTGTCTTTTTCAAATTTTTCCAGAAAGCTGGAATTGATCCAAACCTTTCCAATACCAAAAATCGAAATAATAATGACAACGATGGTTGCCATTATAGTTACGTATTTATATTTTAAAATATTCTTTGTAAAATTTTTGGCAAAAGGGTCTCTTTTTTCAGCGCTATTCTCTCGTTGTTTTTTCCATCTGGGCAGACCAAAAGCCATAACTCCCGCAGGAATCAGCACCAGCGAAAACACCATTGCCATCATCACTCCAAAAGCAGTGAACAGTCCAAAATATTTAATGGGATAAACCTGTGAAGTCAGCAGGGAAATGAAACCCACCGCCGTGGTCACCGATGTCATCACCACAGGTTTCCACATCCCATGAACCGTATCCATCACAGCCTCCCTTTTGGACGCAGTTGGATGTTCGATCAGAAACAAGTGCAGATGGCTGTAAAGATGAATTCCATCCGCCACACCAATGGCGATGAGCATTACCGGAATCATGGTTGAAACCGCATAGATGGGAATGCCAAATGCCGCCATTAAACCAAACGCCCAGACCGTGCTGAACAAAACAACCAACAGTGTAAGCAAGGTGCTTTTGACGCTTCGTAAAACAAGCAGCAGCACAATAATTATAACCAGAATAACAATGGGCACCATTTTCTTCATATCGCGCGGCCCCAGGTAAGCCATTGTCCCCTCGACGATAGGTCTTCCTGCTACATAAATTTTTTCCGGGCCTTCATATTGTTTAGACAATTTTAAAATTCGATGATAAAAATCTTGAGAAAAGACATCGTCATTTATTTCTGCAATAATAACGGTTACTTTTTCATCAGTAGAAACCAACCTGCCAAA
>JAGGUR010000158.1 GCA_021158425.1 Candidatus Cloacimonadota bacterium
AAAAGAGGATATACTTGATACAACATCACAAAAAGAAAATTTGCCGTAATTTGCTTTACCTTCTTTTAAAGATAGGATTTTGTTTGCAAAAATTGTATAAGTTTCATCCTCCAATTGCGGATAATGCTCGTATTCATAATACATTCCATCGCCTTCAAGATTACCATATTCATTTATTGTCAGGTTCATTGTTGTGAATTGATGCATACTATCAACAGGTATCTCCGTATTTACCAGACCTTCCGGGTGGACATATAAATCCAGTGTCAAATTCTGACCTGATTTCGTTCCACTTATCTTCCACATTTTACAATAACCTGTAACATTTCCTTCACCATCTTCATATAGGTAGACATCATCGTATGTTGACTTGTATTCCGGATAATCTGTTCCACGCATTCCCTTTATCAAAGTGGTATCCTGGAAACTATTTTCAGGCACAAGTGTGAATTCGTATTTGCCATTTATACTGGAACTATCTGGACAACATACATATTCAGTTGTTTTTTCACATGATACTAATGCGACGAGAATTAAAAGCAACAGTATTCCAAATGCTTTCATATAAATGTTACTTTTCATCGCAACCTTTTCAATCAAGTCTTGCTTTGTCATATAATCCTCCAAGATTTTTTGTGAAGCTTTAATACAGTCAATATATACCTTTACTTCTATACTTGTCAAATTTTTTATTATATAACCCAGAAAATTTCATAAGAGATATAAATACTTTGAAAATGGTAATGAATTTTAGAAAAAGGATATGATTGGATTTCACCCGATAGGTGAAACAAAGGAGAGAGACCTTACGGATGGTTGAGCTTGTGAAACCTCCGTAATGGTCTTTTTCACAAACCATTGCGGAGGTCATACGACCATCCGTAAGGTTGGGTTTCCTTTCTTATGGAATTTTCTGGGTTATATTTTTCTTCAGTTTCCGCTAATCTAATAAAAACAAATTATACAAGAAGTGGCTATCCGGGTTCTTCCCCAAGATAATCTAACGGATACGATGTATTTGAATGGTAAACTGTGAGGGAATAAGTAAACAAGACTACAGTGAAAATAGAACCATAGTTCAAGAGAAAACCACTATAATGTCTTAAAACGAATAAAATTTCTTACTTGGTCTAACAATTTAGTATCTTATCAATAAAATTCGTATAATTTTTGGCATCCCGATATATCGGGATTATTATATCCAGAAATCCTTTTATAGAAACGGTTAAATTACTAATTACAAATATCAAATTTCTAATAAAATTTCAAATATCAAATATAAAAAGATTAGTCTTCGGAGATTTTGTTTTGGCATGATTTGACATTCTTGCCTCGTTAGATAGTAAAGATGGTAATAATTATAACTTTCTTAGAGAAGAAAGGTGTTATGGTTTAAATTAAAAATTATAAATCATTTATCTAACGGGGTGAAGGCTTTGTTATTTTATTTGACATTAGTCCCGATTCATCGGGAAGAAATTATTGACTTTATTACTGATTAATATTTCCTTTTTGGTTCTGCCCGCCCCGTTAAATTTTCTTTTCTATTTAACTGGGGGCTTGTCCAGGTTAGGTTTTAGCATAGAACTTTCTTTTTTTATTGACAAAAAATTCTATAAACTATTTATGTCTTACAAAGATGAGCATTATAATCATTTTATGCCTTCATGTTTTCTAATCCTAAATTGAGCAATCTATCATCTTCTTGTTACGAAACCCCGTTTCGTAACGCAATAGTATGAGAAGCACCTGCTTCATCTGAATTCTGTAAAATAGGATTTCTTCTATTATTGCATTCCCATCCGCCAATCGGCGGATTGGAAACATGGCTTTCTTGAAAGGATATGATAATTATGCTTATTAATTGTGAATAATAAAAATTGATAATACTGTGAGGAATAGAAACATAGTTTCCAAACTACTCTTTCATCGACTTAAGTCGATTCATAATGGTTCTTTTCTATCATTTGATAATATTACCGAATAAATTCTAATGTCTTGTGTGTTTTTTCCCTTCCGATAAATCGGATGGTTAATATTTGTATTTCAAACAAATTAATTGTTTGCATAAATAAAGTGAGAAATGATAATTAATAATGGATAAAAATATAGCAAAACAACAAATCGCTAAACTGATTGATAAATACAAAAGGCTTTTAAAAGCAGGTAAAGTCAAGTCCTATAATGAAGCTCAAACTCGTAATGAATTTATTGAACCACTTTTTCAGTTTCTGGGCTGGGATATGCGAAACCTTGAATACGAAAACGAGGTTACCACTGAAGAAAATGTTTCAAAGGGAAGAGTTGACCTTGCCTTTAAAATAAATAATATTCCAGTAATGTTTTTAGAAGCAAAGGCTTTAAGGGTTGACCTTGACGAATGGAAATGGGCAGAACAAGCCATCAATTACAGTTGGAACAAAAGCGTAACCTGGGCAGTGCTTACTGACTTTGAGGGTATCAAGATTTTCAATGCGGAGATACCACCCAAAGGAATTTCTGATAACCTCTTTTTTGAACTTTCCTGGCAAAATTATTTAGATAGATTTGACCAACTCTATCTTTTATCAAAAGAAAGTTTTGAGCAAGGATTGCTCTCCAAAGAAGCTGAAAAATGGGGCAAACTCATAAAAAGAAAGCAGGTTGGAGAAAAACTTTTTGAAGATTTAACTAATTGGCGTGGATGCCTTACCAGACAGTTTAAAAAGAAAAATGAACTCACAGAAGAAGAATTAGACGAGGGTGTGCAAAGAATCATTGACCGTTTGATTTTTATCCGCACAGCCGAAGACCGAAACATAGAACCTAATGTTTTGCTTGCTCTTCTAAGGGGTTGGAAAAGTTCTGGAAAAAAGAAAAGTTTATACAAACAACTTGTAAAAATCTTCCGCAAATTTGATGATGGCTACAACTCAAAGCTGTTCGCTCCCCATTACAGCGAAAAGTGGGAAGCAGACGACAAAGTATTTGTTGATATTATTCAAGGACTATACAAAACAAAAGATGGCTACCGATATGATTTTTCTGCTATCTCTGCTGATGTGTTGGGTGGCATTTACGAGCAGTATTTAGGATATGTGCTGAAAAAAGTAAGGAAAAAATCAGCAGCAGAGGCAAAGCGGGCAAAGCGAAAATCTCAAGGAATTTTTTACACTCCAAAATATATTGTGGATTTCATCGTTACGCAAACTCTGGGTGAAGTTTTGCGAAAAACTAAGAGAAAAGATATTCCGAAAATCAAGGTGCTTGACCCTGCTTGCGGTTCAGGTTCTTTTTTGATTGCTGCTTATGACAAAATCTTAGAAACATTGGAAAAACAAAATCCACAGATTAGTTTGTTTACCAAATTTGATATTTTGAAGGACAATATCTATGGTGTTGACTTAGATGAGCAAGCAGTAGAAATTGCCCAGCTTAATTTGCTT
>JAGGUR010000008.1 GCA_021158425.1 Candidatus Cloacimonadota bacterium
GCTTCCTTGGATGATTTACTTGCAAAAGTAATTGAGAACCCTGTAACCAGACATGTCTATGTCATAGATGATAATAAAGTCCTAATCGGATCCGTCAGGTTAAACAATATAATTGAATATCTGTTTCCTTTTACCACCATTGCAGCGCAGAAATATAGAACTTTAGTTAGTATGGATCCTTTTGTAAGAATTGAACCTAAAGTTATAAGGGATATAATGAACGGAGCTCCCGCATTTGTATTTGAAAATACCCCCTTGTCTGAAATGGTAAGCATTATGATGAGAGAAAAAATTAATGAACTCCCTGTAGTCAACCGCAAGCGACAGATTATTGGGGAAGTTAATACTCTGGAGATAATTGCTTATTATCTTAAAAATAAGTAACCTTCTTTCGCCAGGGAATGGTCCCTGACGACCCAGAGAAGATAGGAAAAAATGTGTTTAGCTGTTCCGTATAAAATAATTTCAAAAAAAGGCATAAAAGCAATTGCAGATGTTTTTGGCATAAAAAAAGAGATTGATATTCGCATTCTGGATGATGTGAATGTAAACGATTATGTTTTGGTTCACGCTGGCTTTGCTATCCAAAAGTTAGATCAGGAGGAGGCAAAGACAACGCTTGATTTATTGAGAGAAATAAGTGAAGAATCCGTTTAAAAATAATTCCCAACTAATACAATTACTCCAACAAGTAGACAAACTTCTTACTTTACCTCCGTTTACTAATAGGCAATATAACTTTATGGAAATTTGTGGCACGCATACGGTTTCTATTTTAAAATATGGTTTTAGAAACTATTTTAAGGGAAGAATAAATTTTCTAAGTGGACCTGGCTGCCCGGTATGTGTTACTTCACAAAAAGATATAGACAAAGTAATTTCACTTGCTCAAATGGGAGTAAGAATTGCAACTTTTGGCGATTTGATAAAAGTTCCTGGCAGCAAATCATCATTGGAAGAGCAGATGGCTCTTGGCAAAAAAGTAGATGTAGTTTACAATCCTTTAGACTGTCTGAAGATTGCCAATGAAACAGATGAGGAAGTAGTGTTCATTGCAGTTGGTTTTGAAACCACTATTCCGGTTATTGCCTCTCTGGTCTTAGATGCTGAAAAAACGGGAATGGAAAATCTTTCAATTCTGCCTTTAATGAAGACCATTCCAAATATTCTTAACTTTTTGCTTTCCAACTTAGAGAATGAAATTGAAGGCTTTATCTGTCCAGGGCATGTGAGTGTGATTATCGGCAAGAAACCTTACAAGATTATTCCCGAAAGATTTGAGATACCTTGTGTAATTGCTGGTTTCGAGCCGGTAGATATTGGATTGGCAATAGAATCATTAGTATCCCAAATTCGTATACAAACTTCTATGGTAGATAATAGATACAAACGAGCAGTAAAAGAAAATGGCAACCCTGCTGCAAGAAGGTTAATTGCAGAGGTTTTTGAACAGGCAGATGTTGAATGGAGAGGCTTTGGTGAGGTTCCTGCAAGTGGATTAAAATTACGAGAAAGATTTAGCAAATTTGATGCAGAAAAAAAATTCAATATTAAAGTAGAGAAAGTCGCCGAACCAAAGGGTTGTATTTGTGGGGAAGTTATTGCTGGGAAGAAACACCCTTCAGAATGTAAATTATTTGGAAAGGAATGCACTCCTGACTCGCCTATTGGTCCCTGTATGGTGTCTTATGAAGGGGCATGCTCCGCATTTTATAAATATGGTGAACAGTAAATCGTCTAACGGTTGCGAAGCTAGAAACGGTATTCGGTAACCGTCTGCCGTTCCTTTTTCCGTTACTCGGTAACCGTTTCCAGCATCGCAACCGATAACCGTAAAACGAGTTATTATGGAATATATCTTATTATCACACGGAAGTGGTGGTAAAAACAGTCAGCGATTATTAAAATTTATCTACAATTGTCTTGGTGATATTGTTATAAATCATAGTGAAGATAGTGGGATTGTAACTATCACACAAGATAAACTGGCAATCACGACAGATAGTTATGTAATAGAACCTATCTTTTTCCCGGGTGGAGATATTGGCAAACTTGCTATTTGCGGTACATTAAATGACCTTGCAATGGTGGGAGGGATTCCAAAGTATCTAACTTTGTCTCTAATGATTGAGGAAAATTTCAGTTTTGGTGACCTTAAAAAAATCTTAACTTCTATAAAAGAAGAAGCAGAAAAAGCAGAAATAAGAATAATTGCCGGTGATACCAAAGTCGTTAGCAAAAGTAAGTTAGACAAAATTTTTATCAACACTGCTGGATATGGCATAATTGAGTATTCACAGAATATCAACTCTCACAATGCACAGCCCGGAGATGCAGTAATCGTAACAGGAGATATTGGGGACCATGGTGCTGCAATTATGGCTGTGCGTAATGATTTTGAGTCAGACCTAATTTCTGACTGTGCTTCAGTTGTGCCTTTAATAAAAAATCTGCTTGATGAAAGTATTAACATTCATACATTACGAGACCCAACCAGAGGCGGTTTGGCTTCAATTTTAAATGAGATAGCAATTTCTTCATCTGTGGATATAGAATTAGAAGAAGTAAAGATTCCGATAAAAGATGCTGTAAACGGAATATGCGATATTCTTGGCATTGACCCTCTTTATATGGCTTGCGAGGGAAGGGCGGTGATAATCTGTCCTGAAAATGAAAGTGAGAAAACTTTAAAAATTCTTAGAAAAACTGATACTGGCAAGAATGCTGAAAAAATTGGTAAAGTAATTGATAAGTCAGAAAATCCACGATTATATTTGAAAACATTTATTGGCTCTCGCAGAATTCTACCATTGCTTTCTCGTGAGCAAACCCCTCGAATTTGCTAAAGAATACAAAATTAATATCTTATGACCAAACTAATCGCGGTTGTTGATGACGAACCTGATATTGTAGAACTTATAACTCACCATTTGGAGAAAGAAAATTTCAAAGTAAAACAGTTCTATGATGGTGAAACTTTTCTATCCTATCTTGAAGCAAAATGCCCGGACTTAATAATTTTAGATTTGATGTTACCAGAGATAGATGGCTTAGAAATCTGCCGAATTATCAAAAGAGATGAACGAACTGCCACTATTCCAATAATAATGCTTACAGCTAAAGGGACTGAAACAGATAAAGTTGTCGGCTTGGAATTAGGAGCTGATGATTATATCGTGAAACCATTCAGCCCAAGAGAACTTATTGCTCGGATAAAAGCAGTATTACGACGAGCAGAAGCCAAAACCGAAAAGCCAAAAATAATTAAAAGAAATGACTTGATGATAGATTTGGCAAAGTATAAGGTAACAATCAAATGCAAAGAAATTAATCTAACAACAACAGAATTCAAATTACTTTCTATTCTTGCTGAGCGACCTGGATGGGTATTCTCAAGAGATAAACTTCTTGATAAATTGTGGGGTGAAGATAAAATCGTCATTGATAGAACAATTGATGTGCATATTACACAACTGCGGAAAAAACTGGGTGAGTATAGCAAATTAATTAAATCAGTAAGAGGAATTGGCTATAAATTTGGAGATTAGAATGAGACGAATGGGGATAATGTGGAAACAGTTTTTTAGATATTTTCTCATCATTGTTTTGACCACTTCTCTTATTGTATTCTTTGCTTCAAGGGAGATAAAAAAACATTATTTAAATACTGTAAAGTTAAATCTTGAGGAACAAGCTGAACTAATAGAAAATGTGGTTACAGGTCTAATAGTTTCTGGAAATATTGAGGAGTTAGATACTCTTGTAAAAGAGATTGGAAAAAGGATAAATACCAGAATTACTATCATAAGAAAAGATGGTGTAGTTATTGGAGATTCAGAAAAAAACCCATACAAAATGGAAAACCATTCAACAAGACCAGAGATTGTCCAGGCATTGCAAGGCAAAATAGGAACAAAAATCAGATATAGTTCAACAGTCAAAGAGGAGATGCTGTATGTTGCTATTCCAATTAAAGAAAATGATAAAATATTAGGAGTTGTCAGAACAAGTTCTTTTATTCCAGAGATTAAAAAGAGCCTTGGTACTGTTAATAAAAAGATTGCTTATTTAGCTATTGTATTGACCATCGTTGTTTTATTATTCTCAATTGTTTCATCACGCACTTTCACAAAACCAATAAAGGAGATAGCCAATGCAGCAGAAAAAATCAAAAATGGAGATTTTGCAACGAGAACATTCACAAAAAGAAAAGACGAGATAGGTAAACTTTCAAATGCAATAAATGAGATGGCACGTGGATTGCGGAGTTCATTTGACAGATTAACCGCAGAAAGAGAGGAACTTCAGGCAATTATATCATCAATGGTTGAAGGTTTAGTTGTTCTCAATAGGGAAGGAAAGATTGTTTTATCAAACAGGAATTTTTGGGATGTGGTAGGTGTTTCAGATGAGACACAACTACATAATAAACGATATTGGGAGGTATTACAAAATGTAGATATTGATAAATTGGTAAAATCTGTATCTCAAAGTGGTGAGCCCAAAACTCGTGAAATTCAACTTGGTGAAAAAGTTTATTTTGGGACTTGTGCGTTAGTTCCAGAAGATTCAGGAAAAAAGATAATAGTGGTCTTACATGATATAACCGAGCTTAAACAAGTAGAAAGGGTAAAGGCGGATTTTGTTGCCAATGTAGCCCATGAATTGAGAACGCCACTTACTGCAATAAAAGGATTTGCAGAAACATTGGAGGAAGAGGCAGATGCCGGGCAAAAACGATTCCTGCAAATCATAAAGTCAAATACAGATAGATTGATTAACATAGTTTCAGACCTTCTTTTACTTTCTAATCTTGAGACCCATCTCGGCATAGAAATAAAAGATGTTGATTTGGAAGTTATGATTAAAGATATTATCAAAATTTTTGAGAAGCAATTAAAAGATAAAGAATTGGATTTTGAATTAGATATACCAGAGAAGTATTCTCATATAAAAGCAGATCCGTTTCTGCTTGAGCAGATGTTTATAAACTTAATAGACAATGCGATAAAATATACTGAAGAAGGACACATTGCTATAAAAATATCTCATCATGAATATGATATAAAGATTGAAGTCCAAGACACAGGGATAGGTATCCCCAAAGAGGATATATCAAGAATATTTGAGAGATTTTATGTTGTTGATAAGTCCCGTTCCAGAAAGTTGGGTGGAACAGGGTTGGGACTTTCTATCGTAAAACACATTGTGCTTGCTCATAATGGAAAAATAGATGTTGAAAGTAAAGTAGGGGAAGGCTCAAAATTTATTATAACTATTCCTTATTATGGAGTAGGCGAGTCTCTCGCCTAATATAGCCGACGGAGTCGGCTACTCCAAAATTCATTTCCAGATGAAACCTACATGTCCCGACAACAAATCGGGGACACAAAGAAGTATGAAAATGGTATTTAATTTAGAAGTTATTATATTTCTATTTCTTTATTCTTTGTGTTCTTTGCGTCTCTCCACCCTCCGCAGTTGCACTGCTACGGAGGACGGGTGCGGTGAGGTATTTTCAGATGAAAAAAGAAGAAATTATTAAAGAAAACCTTCCACTTATAAAAAGCATCGCAAATAAATATAAAGATTATGGTATTCCATTAGATGATTTAATTCAGGATGGACTTATTGGTCTGTGGGAATCTATTGAAAAATTTGACCCGAAGAAAGGGACTAAATTCTCTACTTATGCAACATATTGGATAAAAAAAAGAATATTAGAAGCATTGGAAAGAGAAAGAAAGACATCATTAAATGCTCTATCTCTGAACGAAAATATAAAAATCTCAAAGGTTGAAAATAAAACTACTACCGAAAACATCGAATATAATCAGCAAACATTTGCCAACCTTGAAGATTTTCCAGAACTTGAAAAAAAGGTCCTTACCTTACTTTATGGATTGGCTGATAATAATTCTTATGATTTAACTCAAATATCTAAAATCTTGGATTTGCCACGAGAACGTGTA
>JAGGUR010000051.1 GCA_021158425.1 Candidatus Cloacimonadota bacterium
ATTTGCTTATCTAAAATAACTATGTTTACGCCAATAATTGGTTCACCAGTTGCAGAATCAGTCACTCTTCCCATTAACTTTCCAGTGGTTCCCGCTGATAGAATACTGGTAAATAGTAAGAGAAATAAAATCGTTAAAGTTACTGCATACTTATTCATAGCTTCTCCCTTCGTGACTTTATCTCTTATAAGAGATTATGGAACATATTTTTTACTGATATGAATCATATGTCAATTTTTTTATTATTTAAATTTGTTTTGTTATTATAATTTTTATATTTTGTTAATAATTTTTTTATTAAAGTTTTCTCAAATTTGTTTATTTCACTATCTTTTGAGAAGCTTAAAGCAAATTCTTTCTCAAAATTTTCTTTAAAGGTATTCACAAATTTATTAAAGCTAATAGGTTTATCTAAGATTTGGTTAATTGCTATAGTTTTTTGCGATAAGAGTTTTTTTAAAGCCTTACTGTCAGAGGCATTATTAAAAGGTACTAATTCAGCCATTAATTCTTGATTGTGGTTTAGTAGTATAGAGCCGTGTTGAAGTAATACACTATTTTTTCTAATTTGTGCACTGCCAATAATTTTTTTGTGTTTGTAATGAATTTCGTACTTTGAAGCACTGGCAAAGCAAGGATTTGACCAATTTTTTTGTTTTTTATCTTGAGATATACCATTTTCCATTTCAGCAGAAATACCGATATCATCAAGACATTTTATAAGAACACTTCCAATTTTCTGATAGGATTTTAAAATTGAACCACTCATTATTCCATTAGTATTCGCAATAACTGCATAAGTAACTTCATCGTAATGTAAAACTGCTCTTCCACCCGTTGGTCTCCGGACTATTCCAAAACCATATTTTTTAACTTTATCTAAATCAATTTGTTTTTCAATATTTTGATGAAATCCGAATGAAACTGTTGGAGGGTCCCAATCATAAACTCGGATAGTTTGTGGAGAGACACCTTTTAAGACCCCCAGCAGAATAGCTTCATCTATTGCCATATTTTCTGCTGGAGCCATTTTGCCAGAGATGATAAAGCGCCAGGTATTATTAGTCATTGGTCATTTGTCATTAGTAATTAGTTTGTGGGATAATAATTTTTGGTAAGCTTTTTTTGATTTTTTCTAATTTGTGCACTGCCAATAATTTTTTTGTGTTTGTAATTGTAAACATTTCAACTCCGTTTATAGTAGACACCGAACTTTTATATTTCATTTTATAGTAATAATCAGCTGAATTGAGTATATTTTTTTAGAATATTATACCGATTATCTATCTGTACTCTATTGATATTTTTTATGATTTCAACACTGAAACCCTCTATATTGAAAGAAGATGTAATTGTTCCATAAATTGTAGCTCTTTTTAATGTTTCATAATTAATGTTATTTTGTGAAGCAATATATCCCATAAATCCTCCTGCAAAGCAATCGCCTGCACCGGTTGGATCAATCACTTTTTGAACAGGAAAAATAGGTGCAAAGAAAAGGTTGTTTTTTGCAATCGCAATGGAGCCATATTCTCCCTGTTTTATGATAATGAGTTTTAGACCCATCTGTAAAACTTTTTCGGCAGCATCAAAGATATAACTCTCGCCAGTCAGCATTCTTATCTCTTCTTCATTAATGAATAGTATATCTATCATTTTTAATAACTTTTTTAAGGATTTATTTTTCCCTTCAATCCAGAAGTTCATTGTATCTGCTGCAATTATTTTCGGCCTTTTCATCTGGCTTAAGACGCTTATTTGTAATTCTGGGTCAATATTGCCTAAAAAGAGATATTCACACAAACTAAAATTATCAGGTATTTTTGGGGAGAAGTTTGCGAAAACATTTAATGAGGTTTTTAAAGTAATTGCTTCATTAAGGTTTTCATATTTTCCTTTCCAGCGAAAAGTTTTGCCATCTGCTATTTCTAATCCACTTGTATCTATACCTTTACTTTTTAATAGTTTGATATTTTCTTTGGGAAAATCAGTCCCGACAACACCCACGATTGAAACATTTTTGCAGAAGTAGCTTGCTGCTAAAGAGGCATAAACTGCAGAACCTCCAAGCGCATCTTTTACCTTACCAAATCTGTTTTGAACAGTATCTAATGCGATTGAACCGATGATTAGAAGGCTCATTTTTCCTCATTTATGATTATTTCTGTTTTAGGTTCTTTTGATTCTGTAAGCCATTTAAACAATTTATCTGGACCTCCGCTTGAAAAAAATTTCACAAGCAAGATAACAACGATTAAGATAATAATTCTGAGCAATAGTTTCCAAAAAGAAGACAGTTCTTTATTTCGTCTTTCTCTCCTTCTTTTCCACTCGTCACTAAATTCTGAATATTTCATATGTAAATATCTCACCACAGAGGTACAGAGAACACAGAGATAAATGTAAAATTACGAATTATAAACTCTCATTCCCAAGCCCCGGCTAGGGAATGCTTACAAGACTCCTCAGTCCATCTGCAAATCGCTTTACTCCTTCTTTTATATTATCAATTGAGTTAGCATAGGAAAAGCGGACATAATTATCCACACCAAAGGCAGAGCCCGGCACTATTGCAATATGATAATCTTTTAACAAATATTGGCATAAATCTACAGAATTTTTTATTTGAGAATTATTTAGATAATAAGAAATATTTGGCATTGCGTAAAATGCCCCTTTTGGCATAATACATTCAATATGCGGAATTTGATTTAGTTCATTTACTAAATAATTTCTTCGTTTTTCAAACGTTTTTCTCATCATTTCAATGCTTCCATCATTTTCTAATAGAGCAGTAACAGCAGCTTTTTGAGTTATAGAATTAACGCAGGAGGTAATATGGCTTTGTATACGACTTGCTCGCCTAATAATTTCTGTGGGACCCGCTGCATAACCGAGTCTCCAGCCTGTCATTGCATAAGCTTTTGAAATTCCATTTATCACAATAGTAATTTTAAAAATTTCATCAGAAATGGAGGCTATTGAAACATGCTGTGCTCCATCATAAATAAGCCTCTCATAGATTTCGTCAGAAATTATTAGAATATTATGCTTAAGACAAACTTCAGCAATTTCTTCTAGCTCCTTTTTATCATAAACCGTACCAGTCGGATTGTTGGGTGAGTTTAAAATAAGGGCTTTAGGGCTGCTGAGAGAAAGCATTGTTTCTTCAAGCTGTTGTGCATTTATTTTAAAATTACAGGACATATTTGTATGCAAGAGAACAGGAAAGGCGTCAACCAATTCTACCTGAGAAGTGTAGCTTACCCAGTATGGGCATGGGATTAAAACCTCATCTCTGGGGTCACAAACAGCCATTAAGATAAATACGATTGCAGCTTTAGCTCCAGGTGAAACCAGAATATCTTCTGGGTTGTAATTCAGATTATTATCTTTCTTAAATTTTGTAGAGATTGCCTCTCGCAATTCAAGAATTCCAGCAGAGGCTGTGTACCTTGTAAAATTATCATCTATTGCCTTTTTTGCTGATTCTTTGATATAATCTGGAGTATTGAAATCAGGTTCTCCTACACCAAAATTTATTACATCAATTCCATCAGCCTGCATCTTCTTTGCTAAGGAAGAAACTGTTAGTGTTGGCGAAGGATTAATCGCTTTTGCTCTATGAGAGATTTGGATTGACATTTTTATTCTCCATAATTAGTTAGCTATCCGTAAACTCAAAACCTTGCGGATGGTCAAAGACCTCCGCAATGGTTGATTCGTTAAAACCAGAAGGTTAGGATTATAGTTCATAAACTATTTTTGATAAATCTGCAGTTTTTAAGAAATTTTTATTAATCATCCTTAACAGAGCCATCCTATTTTCTCGTATTTTTTTATCTTCAACCATTACCATTACATTATCAAAAAAATTATCAATAGAATCTTTTAAAGAAACTAATAAATTAAGGCTTTTTTGATAATTTTTTTCAGCAACACTTCTTTCATACTCAGGAGCTATCTGCATTACCTTTTGATAGAGTTTCATTTCTTCCTTTTCTTGAAACAGTTTTACATCCAATTCTGCTTCATATTCAGAATCTGATAGTATATTTGATGCTCTTTTAAATCCAATAATAAGTTTACGAAAATCTTCTTGAGATTTAAAAATCTGCAACTTTTTTGCTCTAATTATTAAATCCGGTATATCAAAGAATCCAATTGCCATAACTGCATCTACAACATCATAGTCAATTTTATCCGCCAGTTGGCGGAAATGATTCTTGATTCTTTGGCTGAAGAAAAGTATTATTTGTGATTCCGTATTTCTATTTATTTTTATTATAGATTTAAAAGATTGCAAGCTTTTATCAATTAAAATTTTTAGATTGATTGATAAATTGTTCTTATCCAAAATTTTAATAATGCCATTTCCGGCTCTTCTCAAACCAAGAGGGTCATAAGAACCAGTAGGAATAAGCCCAATTGCAAAGCATCCGCAAATTGTGTCCATTTTATCAACTAAAGATAAGACCGTACCGGTTTGTGTTTCTGGCAGAATGTCATCCTTATATCTTGGTAGATATTGTTCAAAAATTGCTTTTGCCACTTGTTTATCTTCTCCATCATTCAAGGCATATTGCCATCCCATAAAACCCTGGAGTTTTGTATATTCTTTTTCACCCAGCATCAAAGTTGTTAAATCGGTTTTAGATAGAAGGATGGCTCTGTTTATTTTATTAACATCGTAATTAAGCTCTTTAGATAGATATTTTCCGGGTTCTTGCATTCGCTCAATTTTGTCAAATAGAGTGCCCAAGTCTTTTTGGAAAGTTATTTTCTTTAGGTTTTCAACACGGTCTATAAGTTTAGTTTTCTTATCTGTTTCAAAATAGAATTTTGCATCCGTAAAACGGGCATTTATAACTCTTTCGTAACCGTATCTGACCTTATCAATAGTTTTTGGGTTGCAGTTGCAGAGACAAATAAAATATGGAATCAGTTTCCCTTTTCCATTTGAAACAGAAAAGCATCTTTTAATTTCAGAGAGAGTTGTAATAAGCACTTTATGCGGAAGTTTAAGAAAGCTTTCATCAAATCTTCCCAAAATTGGGGAAGGAAATTCTGTCAGATCTGTTACAGTTTCAATCAGCTGAAAATCTTTTAATGGAACGCCGTTAACTTTATTTGCAGTTTCATCTAATTGTTTCATAATTAGTTGTTTTCTTTTTTCTCTATCCGAAATTACGAAATGTTTTTCTAATTCAGATTGATAATCATCAATATTTTTAATTTCAATTTTATTGCGTATCTTTTCAAATCTATTTCCAAATGTAAAGCGACTGCTTTTTACATCGCCAATTTTGATATTAAGAATATTGTTATTGTATAATGCAACAATCCAGCGGATAGGTCTTGCGAAAGATATACCATTTTCCTGCCATCGCATTGTCTTAGGAAATGGAATTTCACTGATTATCTTAATAGATATCTGTTTCAGGATTTCAGTTGTTGCTTTTCCTTTAACCACTTTTATTGAGGTTAAGTATTCGCCCCTTTTTAGTTTTTTTATAACAATATTTTTTTTTGAGAGTCCTTGTTTTCTTAAAAATCCCAGACCAACTTTATTCAGATTTCCATCAGAATCATAAGCAATCTTTTTTGGTGGTCCAATTATTTCTTCCTTGATGTCTTTCTGGCATATAGGCAGTCCATTTATTATTAAAGCTAATCTTCTTGGTGTTGAATATTTTTCAATACTTTCAAATCCTATCATATAATTATGGAGTTGGTTATCAAAGTAATTAGCTATAAACTCAATTGCTGGTTGGATATAAGAAGTTGGTAATTCTTCTACACCGATTTCGAAAAGATATCTATTTTTATTCATTAGAGTTGGTAATTTCCTTTTGACTTTTTTGCTGTCAAGATTTTGGTATTTGAAGATAGCCACAGAGTCACAGAGATATGATAATGTAACCACAAAGACCAAAAAGAGCATAAAGAGGAAAAAATTATTTTTTTTTGTCCTTTGTCATTAGAAACAATCGGCTCTGTGTTCACAGGTGTGATTTATCTTTCAAGGATAAAAGTTGCAGGCCCTAAATTCACTAATTCGACTTCCATCAAGGCGCCGAAAATCCCCAATTTCGGCTTAATACCATTTTTCGTTAGTTCTTTAGCAAATTCTTGGTATAATTTTTCTGCAACCTCTGGTTTTGCAGAATCAGTGAAACTGGGGCGATTACCCTTTTTGCAATTAGCACACAAAGTAAACTGAGAAACAAGTAATATTTCACCTTCAATATCTTTCACGCTTAGATTCATCTTGCCGTTTTCATCTTCAAAAATTCGTAGGTTTAGGCACTTCTTTGATAAATATTCAATTTGACTGATAGTATCTGTGCGAGAAATACCAAGAAAAATCAGTAAGCCTTTTCCAATTTTAGAGATTAATTTTCCCTCAATAGTAACTGATGCACTCTTAACTCTTTGTATTAGAATTTTCATTATTTCCTATAAATTTCTTTCTGCCTTTTCTAATTAACATCTGCCCATAAACTATGCGACTTGAGTTATTCCGATATATCGGGATTAGCTGACTTGACTTAAGTTGCTTTTGCCATCATTAACGACCATGGAAGGTCGTTCTACAAATATTGACTTCAACGGACAGACACTAATTAATTATAAATTTATAAAGAGATTTTAATTTTTGTCAACTTTATGGAATTATATTTCTTGACTTTTATTTTTATAAAAAATATTAAGGTTTTATTATAATATAATAAATGGTATAAGTAAATGTGCTTTAAGTTGTGGATTGTATTTCTGATATTTTTAATAGATATTTCTCAAAATAATATTCTGGTTATATCTTTGTATCTGTAAATATTATTAATGGTTTAAAGATAATAAAAGAAAAATTATGATTTTGAGTAAATGGAAACTTTTCTGATTGTGATAGTGTGGATTATTCTATTGAATGTAATAGTATGAAATTTATAAATAATAAAGAAAAGTTTGACTTTATAGTTACAAATTTTATAAATAACAACAAATTGAAAAAAGAGACCGCCTATATTAATTTGATACTATCAAAG
>JAGGUR010000173.1 GCA_021158425.1 Candidatus Cloacimonadota bacterium
AGAAAGAAGCTTAATGTTTTGGTTTCTTTTAACGATAGTATTCAGAACCCAATAAATATAATAGATTATGAGATAGTTTGTAGAACGACCTTCTAAGGTCGTTAATGTAAATAAGCCTTCAATGTGCCTAAAAAAACGAGCCAGGAACCTCGTTATACATTTACCCCGAATTATATATAATATTTTAAAACATGATATAGAATAAGCTATCTAACGGGGTTTACGGACAAACACCAATTAGTCTATAATAATTTTTAGGAGAATAAATATGTTTTGGAATTATTTAATGAATTGGATGACAAATGATGTTGCTATTGATTTAGGAACAGCCAACACTTTGGTTTATGTTAAAGGGCGCGGTATAGTTGTAGATGAGCCATCAGTAGTAGCAATTGAGGCAGAGACAAAGAAGATTATTGCAGTTGGTAAGAAAGCCAAAGAAATGCTTGGCAAGACGCCGGAAGAAATAAGAGCAATAAAGCCAATGAAAGACGGAGTGATTGCAGATTTTGAAATTACAGAGGCTATGCTAAGGGACTTGATATTGCGGTCTCAACAGAAAAAATTTTTGATTCGTCCACGAGTAATTGTTGCTGTTCCTTCTGGAATTACAGAAGTTGAAAAAAGAGCTGTTAAAGAATCTGCCGAACACTCTGGGGCAAGAAAAGTATACCTGGTGTCTGAGCCTTTAGCTGCAGCTATTGGTGTAAACCTGCCAGTTCATGAACCTTGTGGTAATATGATTATTGATATTGGCGGTGGGACAACAGAGATTGCAGTTATATCATTGTCCCATATTGTTGACCATATTTCTATCAGGATTGGTGGTGATGAGATGGATGAGGCAATAGTTGATTTCTTGCGGAAAAAACATAACCTTTTTATTGGCGAATCAACCGCAGAAAAGATTAAAGTAAAGATTGGTTCTGCTTATCCGCTTAAAGATGAGTTAACAATGGAAGTTCGTGGAAGAGACCTTGTAAGCGGTTTTCCTGTTTCAATGAAAATATCTTCTGAAGAGATTCGCGAGGCATTATCTGAGACAATATCAAAGATTGTTGATGCGGTTAAAAGACTCTTTGAACAAACAGCGCCAGAATTATCTGCTGATATTGCTGATAGAGGAGTTGTTTTAACGGGTGGAGCAGCACAACTTAAAGGTCTTGACCAGAAAATTAGAGAAACCATTGATTTGCCTGTTACACTTGTAGAAAGCCCTTTAACAAGCGTTGTGATGGGTAGTGGTAAAATATTAGATAATTTGGAAGAGTATCAAAAGGTGTTAATACCGAATATTTAATTATTCAGTGAACATAGATGGCTCAGATTATAAAACTTTAGTTGATTCTATAGAATTTTATTAAAACTGCATCTAAAAATATTGACAAAAAAAATTATATTTGTTTTTTTAAAAAAAATACTTAAAGGAGTATCAAATGAAAAAAATATTTTTAGGACTTTTAATAATTACATTATTTTCAATTGGAACCTTATTTGCCAGACCAGTAAATTTAGAAATAGCAACTCAAGTTGCAAATATGAAAATAACAATCAAAGGCAAAACAGATTATATCGTAGATGATGTTTTTGAATTGAAAGATGAAGATGGCAAAATTTTATCCTATGTATTCAATCTAAACCCCAAAGGTTATATTGCTATCTCAACTGATACAGACATTACACCTGTTATTGCTTATTCATTTCGTAACAATTTTGTTGCTGAGGATATTCCACAAAATATTGGATATCAAATGTTGAAAAGAGATATGCAACTACGATTGGAAGCTATTCCATTAACCTCTGATGAAATAAAAAGCAAAAACAATCTTTCATGGTTAAATTATGAAAAAGGGAATGTTAGCTTTTTTCAAACCAAGGGACGTGAAATATGGCCTTCGCCAGGAACCACTCCCACAGGCGGTTGGGTAGAGACCCAGTGGAATCAAAATCCTTCACCATATTGGGATTTCTGTCCGTATAAGCCCACTGGAACATATACAGGAAGATGTGTAGTTGGCTGTGTAGCAACAGCTATGGCACAAATAATCAATTACCATAGATATGTCGGCGATGTAACTTTTAGTGATGCCGATGACTACACATCTGCAGGGAATGTAAATAACCAAGACTACTTTTACTGCCAAATTGATAATCAATATAATACTTATGACTTTCCCTCTTTTCCCGAGTTAAATGGTTATCTTGAATCAGTAAAAAATTGCTATTTGACTAATGATGATCTCTCAAATACTGACATTGCAGCTCTTAGTTTTGCTTGTGGTGTTTCGGTAGAGATGAATTATCATCCAGAGGGTTCAGGAGCTTATGCATCTGACGTCCCAATTGCATTTTTGAATAAATTCAATTATGATTCAGCAACTAATTATAGTTCATCATATCCAGGTTTCTATTCCTTGATAGCTGATAATATGATGAATGCTCAGCCTGGTGCATTATCAATTTCAGGCGCTGGCAATCATTACATTGTTTGTGATGGTTATGATAGTAGCGGTGATAATCTATTTCATCTAAATTTTGGATGGGGAGGCTCTTCCGATGGATGGTATTCACTTCCAAATGGAATGCCTTCTGGTTTTAATGTTGTCAATAAAGCTACAATGAACATTGAAGGGGGTGAACTGCCATTCCTTGAGATTGATTCTTATTTTGTTGCTGAACTAACAGGAGACTTTGACGGTAATGTCAATCCAGGAGAATCAATTGCTCTACGAATCAGACTTTCTAATAGAGAAAG